>JBAXJW010000006.1:0-21160 GCA_037137635.1 bacterium
AAACCAAGTTATTTGCTCGCTACAAAACTTGATGAGACTTATGCGCTTGGTGAATTTTTTAATGCCTACGTAAATCAACCTATGCCCATTTCATATTTCACTGTTGGGCAAAGAGTTCCACAAGATATTGAGCCCGCTCGAAAAGAAGCTTTTGTTGATAGGCTCTTGAGCCTTATTTAAAAAGTCTCCTCGGCAAATTTTTTTGGCACTTTGTGAATATTAAGTTAAGGGTTTCTGCTTATGTCTTATCTGTATACGTTTATTGACGGTGGATATAAAAAATTGATCAGACTTTAGTCACCGAGGTCAAAGATTTATTCAGAAATCTCATCTTTGTTATGAAATAATAAATGAATGTTGGGGGAGTACTAAGGGAATGGATGATTCTCTAATTAAAAAATTTAAAGGTAATTCTAAGAATAAAAAGGTAAATCTTGCTCAGAAAAAAAAGATAATTGAGCAATATGCTCCCTTAGTAAAATTTATTGCCCAAAAAATTGCAGTTCGTTTGCCTGCAAATGTGGAGTTAGATGATTTGTTGAGCGCAGGAGTCATAGGGCTAATGGATGCGATCGACAAGTATGATCCAAGTCGTGATAATAAATTTAAAACTTATGCTGAGTTTCGTATCCGAGGATCAATTCTTGATGAATTAAGATCTCAGGATTGGATTCCTCGTTCAATGCGAGAAAAAGCGAAGTTTGTCGAAAAGGCAATAAGTCGTGTGGAACAGCGCAATGGTCAAATTGCTTCTGAAGAAGACATAGCTCAAGAAGTGAAAATGGAATTGGGCGAATTTCGAGATCTTTTAAATCAATGTAAATCAATTTCTTTGATCTCTTTGGATGATACGGGCAGCTTTGCAACAGGAGAGAGAAAGAGTCTGCTTTCAGTTTTGGAAGCGGGACCTGAGCATAATCCTCTTGATCAACTCACTCAGCGAGAACTTAAGGATCAGCTGAGTAAGTTTATAGATGAATTACCTGAGAAGCAGCGCCTGGTGCTTTCACTTTATTATTTTGAAGAACTCAACCTAAAAGAGATTGGTCAAGTTTTGGAAGTGACTGAAAGTCGCGTTTCCCAACTTCACACTCAAGCTGTCTTAAGGTTAAGAGCTAAGCTAATGGGAAGTGGAATCTTGAACAAAGCGCGTTCTTCAAGAGCAGCAAATTGTTAGTTTCTTTTAAGTTTTAGTCCCTTTTTCATTTTCTAGATAAACTTTGACTGTTTGAGCTACACCTTTTTCAAAATTCCAAGCAGGAGCCCAACCTAATTTTTTAAGTTTTGAAATATCAAGGCACGATTCTTCAAGTTCTCCGGGGCGAAGTGAAGAGTGTTTGGCTTCACTGACTTTTGTTTTGTCTTTCATGGAATTTAGAACGTTTTTAAAAACATCTGAGGTTTGAGTGGGAACGCCCGTTCCAACGTTGTAGGCTTCATCGACTTTCTCTTGTTGTTGTTTTTCAAACACAGTCATAAATGCTGAAACCACATCGTGGACATGGACGTAATCGCGTGTTTCTTTGCCACTTCCAAAAATTGTGGGAGCTTCTTGTGTGAAAAGTTTTTCAATAAAAATAGGAATGACTCCCGCTTCACCTTTTGTGATTTGTCTGGGGCCATATACGTTTCCTAGCCTAAGAGAAGCCCACGAGAAATAATTTTCTTTTTTGGGGTCATTAGACCATTTACCTTCCATTTTAAGGCTTTCACTTAGTGCTCGAATATAAGTTTCGAGAAAGGATTTAGTCGCACCATAAGGACAAATAGGATGTAGGGGTTGAGTTTCATTTGTGGGAATTATGGGCGGGACTCCATAAAGGGCTCCAGCAGTATTTGAATAGAGAAGAAATTGAGTTTTATTCCTTTTGATATACTCGACGAGGTATTTTGCAGCCAAAATATTCCATGAAAAGTCTCGGTCACTCTCGAGGACGCTTGCAGTAACAGAAGTTTGAGCAGCTATATGAAAAATTGCTTGAACGGAGGGAAGTTCTTTCCAGGTTTTTTCAATAGAAATATCGGCTTTAACAACGCTTAACTCTACGTTCATTTCTTGAGCAATTTTTTTTGCTTCGATGAGGTTCTTCTCGCGGCCTGAATAAAAATTATCAACTACGATGACGTCGTGTCTTTTTTTAAGAAGGGCATCAACGATATTACTTCCAATAAAACCAGCTCCACCTGAGACAAGAGTTTTCATAATAATTAGTTTAGCAGTAATTATTGGACGTGAGTATTAAGTCAGTTGATGGCTTTTAATTTTGTGCTTTGCATTTATATAAAGTGAAGGGTTCTCCAAGGGGATCGGCTTTTATAAAAGTTTGGCGTAAATCGCATCTTTTATTGTCTGGAGCGCCTTCTCCTTTTTTAAGAAACCAGTAACTTTTGGTGTCATCAGGCAAATAAGTACTTTCAAAATGGAATTGGGAAACAGATTTGTTGAGGACTTTCTCGATTTTAAGCCTCTCCCCTAGCTTTTCATCAATGTTGGCACTTTTATCATAAAAAATTAAAGGAGAAATAACATGATACTTTTGAACAATAATCGGATCTTTGTCGATGATTGTAAATTCAAATAATAAATTTCTAAGGTTTTGCCAGCCTCTAAATTCTTCAATTCGAGAGACTTTGTGTTGTAAATTCTCCCCGATTTCTTTTTGGAAGGGAGCGATAAGTTTACCGACAAATGATTGATTCAAAAGTGCCCAAAAAGTTACAATCACTAAAAAATAATGAAGGGCAGTATACCAGAACATTCTTATGGGGCGATTTCCTAGCCGAGAAATAACATAAATGCTTAAGGCTATTCCGCCCATCGCGGGCCAGTTGGCTTCAGGACGATTTCGAAGACCTGTAATCGAAAAGAATATGAGTGGAAGAAAAATCCATGCACCCATGGACCAGGACATAACTTTTTTTGATCGGATTCTTAAAATATAATCAAAACAAAAAATAGGGCTCCATAACAAAACTTGCGAAGCCCATAAGTCTCCTAGCCAATTTAAATGAATAGATGTTCCTTGCAGGCTTGTGCCTCTGTCGAGTTGATAGAAAATTCCCATACGATTGGGAAGAGCAGTGATAAGTGTCCAATAAATATAAGGAGCAAACAGAACAAAGGCGGTTATTCCTGAGGCAAGTAAATTCCAAAATCCTATCCCTGAAATAACAAAAAGTAGCGGAAGAAATATAGCCGTGTATTTTGAGTAGCCACCCAGAGCCCACAAAATTCCAATGATGAGGCTGTATTCGAGTGAAAAAGGCGTGGGGCTTTTAGGATCAAGATCTTTTCGAAGCGTTCTTTTCATTTTGAGAGAAACCAAAAAAGAAGCTGTCCAAATAACAATAAGGGGAAGGTCGGGAGTGATAATTTGCGAGCCAAAAAGAATAAGAGGGGTAGAGAGAATTCCAAAAACTTGAGAAAGTGTGAGGTTCTTTTGTTGGTATTCTTTAATCGAAGCTCCCAGCAAACAGGGAAGTAAAATAAAACCCAAGATGTCTGGTAGCCATCGAAAGCTTAAGAAAAGTTGAGTTTTAGCTCCGGCGTAATTATTTCCCCAAAAGACTTCAAAGATTTCTTGTCCTAGGCGAATGATATAGGCGACCAAGGGAGGGTGATCGTAATAACCCAGGTGTAAATTCTGAGCCCAAGTCCAATAGTAGGCTTCATCTGGATGGAGACCTCCGTAAAGAGAAAGCCAAAGCCTAAGAAGGCATAGCAGAGAAGACATCCAAAATAAAAAAGCCACTTCTTATAAGGCTAGGGCTGCTTAGGTTTTCTGCCAAGTCAAAATGAGGGTTAAAATGAGGATTTTGACCAAGTTTTTCCACCGTCTTTTGTAGTGGAAGTGGAGAAATTATCTTCATCCCCTGCAAACTTTATGAATCCATGAGACGGAGAAGAAAATTTCATTTCTTTTATGAGGAAACTGAAATGAGGCTTTTTGATTTCGCCTACTTTGAACCATGATTTTCCGCTGTCTGTTGATTTTAGAAGTGGGATAACCTCTAAGCCTCCTTCAATTCCATAATCTAAAATTGCATAGAGAGTTTGAGATTTTTTAACTTCAAGAGCATTGATGATTTCGTAATGAGTGTAGTCTTTTTCAAAAAGAGTTGAGTATTCCTTATTGCCTATTTTGCAAGATATATAAGGTACTAGATTATTCCTCTCGCTAAAAAAACAGTGACCTCGCTGAAATCCTTTAACGATCGTTAAAGTTGGAGCAGCTTTATTTTTGAAATGTGAGCAAGCTCCAAGAAGAAACAAAACCAAAAAAGATTTTTTTAAGAGTTCCACGTTAATTTTAAATCTCGAGCGGCTTTTGTTTCGTCAATCTTTGAAAAAGGAAGTGTTTTGGGAGATCCCACAAAGTATTTTGCGTGACTTCCTTCTTCAGTCGTTTCTTTTGCGATTTGTTCCATCACCTTACAAAACTCTTCTACTGTATCGAGAGACTCTGTTTCGGTAGGTTCAATCATGATTGCGCCCGGAACAATAAGTGGGAAGTAAACTGTAGGGGGATGGAATCCAAAATCGAGTAATCTTTTGGCTATATCGAGAGTTTTCACCCCGTTTTTTTGTTGTCTTTTATCGCTAAAAACAACTTCGTGCATACAAGGTCGAGGATAGGCTAGGTCAAAACTTTCGCTTAATCGCACACGAACATAGTTCGCTAAAAGAACTGCGTGACGACCAATTTTGGCAACTCCCTCTGCCCCAAGTTCGCGAATATAAGTGTAAGAACGAAGCATCATCATGAAGTGACCTTGGAAATCTTTGATGGGGCCGATGCTTTGGGGAGAGCTACTGTTGAGTTTAAAGCTTTCTCCAGTTTTTTCTAAAATTGGAGTTGGGAGGAAAGAAACAAGCTTTGCACAAACGCCCACGGCTCCACATCCTGGACCGCCACCACCGTGAGGAGTTGTAAATGTTTTGTGTTGGTTAAAGTGCATGATGTCGACACCTGCATCACCAGGTCGAGTCAGGCCCACCATCGCATTCATATTTGCGCCGTCGCAGTAAACAAGTGCATCATGGTCGTGCATGATTTTGCATATCATTTGAATTTCTTTTTCAAAGAGGCCCAAGGTATTCGGGTTAGTGACCATGAGTCCTGCAACATCGCCTTCTTGGCAATGTTTCAAAATGGCTTCTTTATCGAGCAATCCTTCTGCGTTTGATTTAAGACTTACAACTTCAAAACCACAAACAGCAGCACTTGCGGGGTTGGTTCCGTGTGCGGAGTCGGGAATTAGAATTTTATTTTTTTTCGATCCCTTAGATTTCATATAGGCGCGAATAATTTGCAATCCTACATACTCGCCTTGTGCTCCAGCAGCTGGGATAAGGGTCACTCTTTCAAATCCTGAGATTTCTTTTAAAAGACCTTCAAGATTCCACATAAGTTCAAGAGCGCCTTGAACGGTACTGCAAGGACTTAGTGGATGTAAGCGAGCAAAAAGTGGATGTGATCCTGAGACTTCATTGATCCGAGGATTGTATTTCATTGTGCAAGAGCCTAGAGGATACATCCCTCCGTCAATGGAGTAGTTGAGTTGAGAAAGGCGAGTGAAGTGTCTCACAATTGTAAGCTCTGAACACTCGGGCAAAGGAAGGATATCTTTTCGAGACAGAGAATCAGGGATTTTGTCAGCAGCTTCAAAATCGGATTTTGAAATGCTAAATCCTTTGTGCCCTTTTTTACTTAAAGAATTGAGTTGATCTGTTTCAAGAGGCCATGAAATTTGTTGCAAGCTCATACAAGGACTTCTCCAAATATTTTTTCAAGTTTTCCTGCCTCGGTTTTTTTAAAGCGTTCGGTAAAGGCAAGTGTGAGAGCTCCCTTGAATCCACTTTCTTGAGGAGCGGAAACTTTTGTTCCTAATAAAATGTTATGTTTTTGTGCAAGCTCCTGGAGCTTATTGATTTTACCTTCGTTATCTTGTGTGTAAAGAAGGGAAAATTCGTTAAAAATTGTCCCATTTAAAAACTTAAAGCCTTTGTTGTTCTGAATATGTTTTTGAATAATTTTTTTAGAAGCTTCTGCTGCATTTCGTGAATTTTGAGCAACTTCTTTGAGACCCTCAGGACCCATGAGCGATAAATAAATTGTTGCTCTGAGTGCCATGAGACTTTGATTCGAGCAAATGTTTGAAGTCGCTTTTTCGCGACGAATGTGTTGCTCACGAGTCGAAAGAGTGACGCAATAAGCACGTCTTCCGCGCGCATCGTTGGTTTGTCCCACAATTCTTCCTGGCATTTGGCGAACGTCTTTTTTGCTACAAGCAAAAAGTCCAAGATAGGGGCCACCAAATCCTGCGGGAATTCCAAATGCTTGGCCTTCTCCGCTTGCAAGGTCGATTCCTTTTTTTCCAGGAGCTTCAAAGAGCGCAAGTGAGTGTGCATGAGAGATGTGAGCAATACTCTTGACGTTCATTTTTTGGGCAACGCTACTGACAGTTGACCAATCTTCAATGAGGCCCCATTTGTTAGGAGATTGAGCCACAACTGCAACAGGGTTTTTGAGCTCAGGTGTTTTTGTTTCGCAAAGTCCTTCGGCACTAGCCTTCCAGTTGACCAGTTCAAAGCCTAAAGATTCCAAGTATGTTCTGAGGATTTTTTTTGTATGATCGAAGGTTCCTTCTGAGATTAAGATTTCACCACTGTTTTTATTTTGAAGTCTTGCGGCCATGAGAATAGCTTCTACGAGCGCTGTTGATCCGTCATAGAGAGAAGCGTTTGAGACTTCCATGCCCATTAATCCAGAAATCATCGATTGAAATTCAAAAATAGCTTGAAGAGTTCCTTGAGAAACTTCTGGCTGATAGGGCGTGTAGGCTGTAAGGAATTCGCCTCGTGTGACAAGGTAGTCAACGACGGAAGGCCACGTGTGATCGTAGGCGCCTTGACCTATGAGACAGTGCATTTTTGCAGCTGAGTTTTTTTCTCCCAAATCTTGAATGTGTTGAAGTAAATCTGTTTCACAAAGAGCTTCGGGAAGGTTGAGTTTTCCTTTGACTCTCAAGTTCTCTGGAATTTCTCGAGTTAAACTTTCAAAGCTTGCTTCGCCGCAGGCTTTGAGAATCTTGTTTTCTTCATCTTTTGTAAGGGGGAGGTATCTCATGTTTTTCTCTTTATTAGCTTTTACTCTGCGTGTTGTTTGTAGGCTTCAGGGCTCAGCAATTCATTGAGCTCGCCTGCGTTTGAAGCTTCGACTTCAATCAACCAAGCTTTTCCATAAGGATCTTGGTTGAGGAGTGCAGGATCATTCAAAACGTCTTGGTTTACTTTTGTAATTTTTCCACTGATGGGAGCGTAGATATCTGAAACTGCTTTCACACTTTCTACGCTTCCGATGATTTCACCGCGGTTAAAAACTTTTCCTGTTTCAGGAAGTTGAACGAAAGTAACGTCACCCAAAGAAGTCTGAGCAAAATCTGTTATTCCAACAGTAACGCTCTGACCTTTTGCGGAAGCCCATTCGTGATCTTTTGTATATTTTCTGTCAGGTAGGATAGAAGACATAATCAAAAGTCTTAATAGGACGAACTCTTTCACTCAATCAAAAGACAGTGTTCTGTGAAAATGAAAGGAAAATGCATTGTGTTGTTTGTGACGCACGTGGCTACCCATTGTTCTCTTGAGCTTTATAAGGGAGTGTTGCCTCTATGAAAGTCTTGCTTGTTGAAGATGATTTGCCTTTAGCGCATTTTTTGGAAAAGGCACTTTGTTCAGAAGCTTATTTGGTGGAGATTTTATCTCAATACCAAGAGCTTGAAGACTTTATACGGACTCCCTACTTTCAACCTGATCTTGCAATTTTTGATCGACTTTTAGGAGCTCAAGACTCACTTTCTTTACTTAAGAAATTTCAAGAAAAGCTTCCTTTGACACGAATCCTTTTTTTATCCGTCCTGGGAAGCCCTGATGAAAAAGCCAGAGCCCTTGAAGAGGGAGCTGATGATTATATGTCTAAGCCCTATTCGCTGAGAGAGTTGATCGCTCGAATCAGGGCTTTGCACCGGAGAGCAAATGGACATTCGCCCCAGTACTTAAAACATCTCGGTAATCTAGAGGTTGATTTATTGAATCACGTTGTGAAAATTGAGGGACAGCGTATTCCCTTGAGTGCAAAAGAGTTTAAAATTTTATCGGTTTTAATGGAGCAAGAAGGAGCTACGTTGAATCGTTACCAAATTCTTGATCGAGTGTGGGAAGTTGGCAAAGATCTTGAGTCAAACGTCGTAGAGGCAACTATGCATAATTTAAGAAAGATACTTCGAGAATCAGGCGCAACGGCCTCTGTCCTCAGCAAAAGGGGCTGTGGCTATTGGATTTCTAAGCAATAAAAAAACAAAAAAAGTACTTTTGTCCTTTAAGCTTGAAACTCCGAAAAGGGCCTCGTATCGTTTGGAGATGTGAAACACCCTATAATTATTGGTCTTCAGTATGGAGATGAAGGTAAAGGTAAAATAACTGATTATTTCGCTCAAAAAGCTGATTGGGTGATTCGTTTTAATGGCGGCTCAAATGCGGGACACACTCTTTGGGTTGATGGTAAAAAAATCGTCACTCACTCTGTTCCTTCTGGAATTTTGTTTCCTAAGTGTAAAAACTTTATCGGCGCTGCCTGTGTTCTTGATCCTCTAGGATTTAAAAAAGAAACAGACGAACACAAGGCGAGTGGATTGGATATTTCTCCGCAAAGAATAAAAATTGATTATCGCACTCACCTTACCTTTCCTTTTCATAAGGCGCTTGATGAGTCTCGTGAGTTGGGAAGTGGTGGGCTAGGAACAACCAAAAAGGGAATTGGACCTACATACAGCTTCAAAGTTGATCGACGAAATATTCGAATGGGCGATTTTTTTATAGATGAAAAAGGAACTCGCGAGCGCCTTAAGGATTCTTTAGCTTATGCGAATGCGCTCATTCGTGAGATGAAAGGTAAGGAATCTTCCTTAAAAGAAAACGAAGATTTTTTTGAAATTATTTCTTTGTTTAAAGATTATGTTTCTTTTGAAGCGGCACCTTTTTATAGAGTGGCACAAAAAGAAAAATGTTTGCTCGAAGGCGCGCAAGCTTTGAGTTTGGATATAGATCACGGGACTTATCCTTTTGTGACTTCTTCAAATGCAATGCCCGCTATGGCTTCTGTAGGAGCACCTTTTCCTCATTCAAAATTAGGCCGAGTGTTTGGAGTTTTTAAAGCGTACATGACTCGTGTGGGAAGTGGGCCTTTTGAAACGGAATTAAAAAATGAAACAGGTGAGCGTATTCGAAAAAATGGCTCTGAATTTGGAGCAACTACAGGTCGGCCACGTCGTGTGGGGTGGCTTGATCTTGATGAGCTGAAAAATAATGTGGAGCTTGGCGATATTTCAGATCTCGTGATGACCAAGTCGGATATTTTGTCTGGCGAAGAAAAAATTTGTATCAAACGTCAAGGTGAGATTATTGAGTGTGAAGGTTGGTCCGAGACTCTTTCCGGTGACAAACTTTCTAAGCCTCTTGATCGCTATCTTTCACTTATTGAAGATTATGTGGGAGTAAGAATTACTCTTGTGGGTACGGGTACGGATCGCAAATCATTGTTTGAGAGAAACGCATTAGGAGATCTTTGGTCTTAAGGTTAGACTTGAGCAAATATGTTTTTGTCTGAACTTGCTAACTTTAGTCTTCAAAGCATGAGGGTTTTTGTTCATGTGGCCACTCTAGGAAGTGTGGCGGAAGCTGCTAAAACTTTGGGCCTCTCTCAGCCTGCAGTAAGTTTGCAAATTCAAAATCTTGAGCGTCAAGTTGGACAAGCTCTTTTTGAAAAACAAGGACGAAGAAATATTCTAACGGGTAAGGGCGAAGCTCTTTTAAGAAAGCTTTTACCTGAACTTGAAAGACTTGAAAAAATTATGACCGAAGCTCGTGAAAGCGAAAAGCTTCACGATAGTAAGTTGTTTTTTGGATCAGTAGCAGGATTGGGTGAATATTGGCTTAGGCCTCGAATTTTGGATTTTTTAAAAATAGAGCCCCAAGCACGCTTTCTTTGGGATATAGCTGAGTCAGATAAATTAGAAGAGGAGCTTGTTACAGGACAACTTTTCTTGATTATTTCAACCAAACGTATTGAAGATACACGCGTTGTGAGTCAGGTTTTGTTGGAAGAAAAACTCACTCCTGTTGGTAAAAAGGATGAAATAGATCGATTAAAAGAAATTCTAAAGAAAGCCAAAAAATCAGATCGCTTTTGGGAACATTTTCGTTGGATTGGATATGGAGATGCCGAGCACTTTGATCCTTGGACTTTACGCTGGATAGAATCACAGGGTTTTTTTGTGGATCGTCGCTTTAAGTATTCACATCGAATTAATTCCTTTTCTGTCATCACGGAGCTTATGAAAAGTGGCCTAGGGATTTCAGTGGCGCCTCTTCATACTGTTCAAAATGAGATTAAAGAAAAGAGCTTATATGCTCTTGATACCAAAGATTTTCCGCCCCTTATTAATCGCTTATATCTTTCTTATAGAGAAGCTTCTTTAAATCTTGTTCACGAAAAATTTAAGGATTGGCTACTCAAAACAGCAAAAGCATAAAAACAAGTTTAGGGACTACTGCCGCTGTGCTGCTTGCTCCTTTTTGAAATGATCTTGAGAATCTTGGTTATGAGAAGAGGCTTTGTTAAATACCTATGCAGTTTTCAGATATTTATATTTGTCATAATAAATGCAAAGGAAGCAAAAATATCAATGGAGACTGAAGTGTGTTCTGCGCCTTTCATCCCTTCCGATTACAGAGCTTTTGAAAATATAATTTATAAAAAAGACTTAGCGTTTGATTTGTATGAGCCTTTAATTTTTTCAAAGCCGTATCCTGTTGCTTTTATTGTTCATGGTGGAGCTTGGATAAAGGGAGATCGAAAAGATTATACAGATCTTGCAAAGCAGCTGACGTCGATGGGTTTTGCGGCGGTCACGGTTTCTTATAGCTTAGTGACAGCTGAAAGCGGGCGCTTTCCTGTGCCTGTTGAAGATTTGCGATGTGCTTTAAAAACTCTCAAAAAACAAAGAAATGATTTCAATTTAAATACAGATCGTATTGTGACAATTGGTTTTTCAGCGGGGGCACACTTAGCAGCTGAAATTGGGCTCACTTCAAAAAATCAAAACTTTAACGATCAAGAGTGTCCTGTTCAGGATTTTGATCCAGAAGTGCAAGGAGTTGTGGGTTATTACGGGCCTTATGATTTAACAAATGTAGATGGATTAAATGCTTTTCAAACAAGTCTTGTGGTTAATTTTTTAGGGATTCATCCTTTTCTTTCACCAAGTCTTGCGATGTGGGCTTCGCCTAAGGCTCAAGTTAAAAAACAAAAGCTTCCCTTTTATCTTGTTCATGCTCAAAATGATGACACGGTTCCGATTCGATCTTCACGCGAGTTTAGCGAAACTCTCGCTGAAAAAAACGTGCCCTTTAAATACGTTGAGACGAGCGATGGAGCTCATACCCTTAAGCTTTTTGACGATCGTCCTTTTGCAAGAGACGCTACCTGTGGGGCTTTGGAATATTTAGACAATTTTTTAGCTCAATAAACAGAACTTCTTTCCGATAATTCTAGAAGTATATGGATAAACGCTTTAAGAAAAAATCCGAAAAAAAAGCCGTCATTTTTGATTCAAAATCAGTGGAAGCTGTTCAAAACTTAAGAAGTAAAAGCGGAACAAGCGCTTTAGAAGATCTTTTCGCTGCTTTTTCTGAAAAAAGTCCAGATCTTCTAAATGAAATTGAGCGTGCTTTTGATGAGTCTGATCTCATAAAAATGAGTTCACGTGCTCATTCGTTAAAAATAATGAGTTCAAATTTGGGCCTTCACTCTCTTAGAGATTGTTGTTTGCATATTGAAAAAAATGCTGAAGAAATTCTTCATAAATGTGATGAAACCGCTATCTCTAATCTACGAAAAGTTTTTCTAGAGAGCTTTGAGTCTCTCTACGAATATACGAGCGAGTTTATAAACGTTAAACAAGCTGCTTAAAAGTTTTTGGAAATATAAGTTTCACACTCTTTTATAACTTTATCTTTATCGAGAGTTTTGAATTCTCCCTTGTGGAAAAGTTGTTTGCCGTGGCAATAGACGCTTTCGACTTCTCTACCTGTTGTGGAATAAACCAGCGAGCTAATCGTACTTTGAGAGGGAATTAAGTTTACGTCGTTAAGATTCAAAATCAAAAAATCTGCGAGATAACCTTCTCTGAGTTGGCCCGTTTTTTCAAAGCCCAAAACTTCCGCTCCTTTAGAGGTTGCAAGCCTCAGGACATCACTTGCTGTCATCGCAGTGTTGTCTGAATTTGAAAGTTTTGCGAGTTTTGCTGCAAAATCCATTTCTTTCCAAAGGTTGAAATCATTATTACTTGCGACTCCGTCTGTTCCAATTCCTGTGGGTATTCCTGCTTTGATAAATTTAGGAACGGGCGCTGCACCTGCTCCGAGTTTCATGTTTGCTTCAGGATTGTGAGCAATTCGTACGTTCTTCTTTTTCATGAGTGCAATGTCAGCATCGTCAACGTGAACACAGTGAGCGTAAATACAGGAAGCTTCCGAGACACCCAAATCATGAAGTCTTTTTACGGGACTTTTCTGAAAGTCTGCGAGGCTTTTTTCGAGTTCACCTTTTGTCTCAGAGACATGTATCCCGATTGTCATCTTGTTTTTGAGAGCAAAGTCTCGGACAAGACTTAAAGTTTCATCGCTACAGGTATAGGGAGCGTGTGGTGCAAGTATGGGGCGAATGTGTGAGTGGTTTGTTCCGTATTTCTCAAGCATTGATTGTACAATTTTGAGATCATTTCTGTTTTGATTTTTATTGTCAGGAGCAGGAAAATCACCAAAGGTTTCTCCAACAACTGCTCGAATTCCAGAAGAATGACAAACATCGGCAATATCATTTTCGAAATAATACATGTCGTAGATGCTGGTGATTCCAAATGACAGGGCTTCAAGAAGAGCCATTTTAGTTCCAAGTTTCACAAATTCAGGGCTCACAAGTTTTGCTTCAAGTGGGAGAATGTGTTGCCAGAGCCAAACATCAAAAGGCTCGTCGTCGGCAAGACCTCTAAAAAGTTGCATAGGAAGATGAGCATGTGAATTCACAAGTCCAGGCATCACGAGTTTTTCACTCGCATCAATATATTGCTCGCATTCTTCTTTTTTGTTTTCAGCTCCGATGTAGGCAATAGTCTCTTTTTTGAGGCCGATGAAAATATTTTTTTCAACTTTAGCCTGGTGATCCTTCATGGAAAGAAACTGGCCACATAAAATACCAAGATCAAAATTTTTTACAGTCATTAAATTAATTCCTCAGCGCTCATAAAGATAGCAGATAAAATAAGGGGAGCTTTCTTTTTACCTTCTTCTAAAACTTCTTCTCCAGAAAGTTTTTCGTGGGCTTTTTCAGCAAGTCCGGTTCCCATGTTTGCGAGGAAGGAAATTCCGCCAACTTCTCCTCCGCGGTGACGAAGAGCGATCGCTTCAAAAACGGTACTCATTCCTACTGCGCCCATACCCCAATTTGAAAAAAGCTTTACTTCAGCAGCCGTTTCAAAGCAGGGGCCGTTCACTCCGATGTATGTTCCATGATGAACCTCAACTTTTTTTTGGAGAAGATTTTTTTTGAGAATTTCATTTATGCCAGGGCTGTAACATTTGCTCATGTCTGGAAAGCGTGGTCCTTTTTTTTCGTCGTTAGGACCTGTAAGCGGGTTGAGTCCTGTCATGTTGACTTGATCATCAATGATCATTGCACTTCCTGCTTTCATATGAGTTTGAAGAGAACCTGCTGCATTTGTCAGGATAAACTTTTGAACTCCTAAGTCACATAGAACAGTGAGGGGTTTGACCACGGATTGAGGAGAGTTTCCTTCGTATCCATGAAGGCGACCCGTTTGAAAGCTTAAAGTTTTTCCATTTTTTTCATAGAACTTATAAACGGCTGAATGCCCAGGCGCTGTGGAGGGATTGATGCCCGGAATCTCGCTAAAAGGAAGGACACCTTTTAGGGTCCAATCTTTTTGTGTTTTTTCATATTCATCAAGAGAAGAAGCAAGTCCAGATCCAAGTACAACATGTAAAAAAGGAAGGGCGATTTTATGAGAGTTTAGCCACTCTTTGATTTTTAATGCAGAATTTTCCATAAGAGATCTCCGTTTCTGGGGGGGCAAGTATCGTGAATAACAAAGCAATCAACAATTTTATTTAGGTATGATTTTTCTAAAGCATCGTGGCTTCGAATTCGAGCGATGCAATCACCGCTTGTAATTTTCGATCTAACGCCTACAAGAATTTCTATTCCTGAAGAAGGAATGATTTTGTCGTCCATTTTTTTTCGACCAATCCCTAGTTCTAATCCTAGAAGGCCTAGTTTTCTTGCTTGAATGTCACCCACAAAACCATCTTTTGTAGCTTTTAGATCAAAACTTTTTGCACGAGGAAGTTCCTCAAACCATTGAAGGTTTCCGCCTTGAGCGCGAACAAGTTTATCGAAGTGAGCAAAAGCTTTTCCACTTGAGAGAATTTCTTCGCATTCTTTTACTGTTTTCTCAAAATCACTTCGAGTGCCGCCCAAAAGTGCCATTTGAGCAGCTGTTTGACAGCAAAGTTTTTGAAGGTCTTGGGCTAATTCTTTGTGAATGGAAGAAGGAAATTCGTTTTTTAAAATCCAGACGCTTTCTTCTACTTCGAGAGCGTTTCCGATGCAGGTCCCCAGGGGCTCTTCCATTCTTGTCAGGAGACCTCTGGCTTTGAGGCCCGCGAGTTTACTTTCTTTGATAAGCCAAGTGGCGAGCGTTTCTGCTGTTTCTTTGCTTTCCATAAAAGCTCCCTCACCAAACTTCACATCAAAGACAATTGATTCACAGCCTTCAGCCCATTTTTTTGAAACAATAGAGGCAGTGATGAGAGGGTAGCTTTCAACAGTCGCGGTGACATCGCGTAAGTGATAAAGCTTTTTATCAGCAGGACAGAGGCGTTCTGTTTGAGAGAGCATGCAGGCTCCCACTTCTTCTAGGAGAAGAGCTGCTTTTTCAGGAGCAAGATCCATCTTGAAGCCAGGAATTGAGAGAAGCTTATCGACAGTTCCTCCTGTGTGACCAAGCCCGCGCCCACTCATCATGGGAACTTTAATTCCAAGTTCTATGGCAAGAGGAACAATAACGAGGCTTACTTTGTCGCCCACGCCGCCAGTGGAATGTTTGTCGACTAGAGCAAAGTTTTGAAGCTTTGGGTTGAGCTTTTTCCAGTTGTAAGATTCTCCGGAGTTTTTCATCGCCTGAGTTAAAAAAAGAGTTTCTTGCTCAGACATGCTTTGAAAAAATACAGACATCAGCCAAGCACTCAGTTGATAATCAGGGATGCTTTCTTTTGCGGCTCCCGTAATTATGAAATTGATTTCTTCTTGAGTATGCGCTTGTCCTTCTCTTTTTTTTCGAATGATTTCAGAGACAATCATGAAGCTCTCCAGATTTGAGAAGAAAAAGATTTTGCGTTTTTTAAGGAATCAAGTTCAGTTATTTCTTTGTCTAACCCAAGGCTTTCAAGAATGAGTTTTGTGATGTGAAAGTAACCGCTCGCCTCCCCGAGTGACGCTGCTTGAAAAGCTGAATTTTGTGAATAGCAAAGCAAGGGAACGTTTTCGCGAGTATGGTCTGTTCCCTTAAATGTGGGATCATTTCCGTGATCTGCAGTAATAAGAAGCAAATCTTCGTCTTTAAGAATGGGAAGAAGCTTTTCAATATAAGCATCAAATTCTTTAAGAGATTGAAGGTATCCTTTGGGGTCTCTTCTGTGTCCGTAGTCTTGGTCAAAATCAATAAAATTTGCAAAAATAAAGGATTCTTTGAGAGCGGGATTATTTAAAAATTCTACGAGAGCCTCTCCGCTTGTTTTGTTGTTGCCCGTATGGTTTTTGAATTTTATAGATCGATGGCAAAAGATGTCGTCGATTTTTCCAACTGAAGCCACGGGTATGTGTCTTGCGATGAGATCTATTAAATTTGGAAGAGGAGGTTCAAGACTAAAGTCTCTTCTGTGTTCAGAGACTCGTTTAAAATTTGCTTTTTCTTCTCCAATAAAAGGGCGAGCAATGATGCGGCCAATTCTGATATCACGGGTGAGTTCACGAGCAATCTCACAGATTTCGTAAAGTCTTTGAAGACCAAAGTGAGTTTCGTGAGCGGCTACTTGAAAAACACTATCCATACTCGTGTAGAGGATGGGTTTTCCGCTGTTTATGTGCTCATTGCCAAACAACTCAATGGCAGCTGTTCCTGAGTATGTTTTGTTTCCAAGAATTCCTGGAAGTTTAGCGAGCTCGCACCATTTTTTGATGAGCTCCTCAGGAAAACCTTCTGGAAAAAAAGAAAAAGCTTCTTGAAGGGGTGTTCCTGCGATTTCCCAGTGTCCAGTTGTGGTGTCTTTCCCGGCAGAAACTTCAGCAAGTCTGGCACTTGATCCGATGTAGGGGAAATCTGTTTTGAAAACGTTTAGTAATCTGCCAAGGCCTAATCTTGTAAGAGTGGGAAGTTGAGGGGAAAGCTGATTTTTTTGAGCCCATTCGGCAATATTTCCAAGGGTGTTTGCCCCGCTATCGCCATATTGATCGGCATCGTGTGCTCCTCCAATTCCTACAGAGTCCATTACAATTAAAATGACTCGTGAAATTTTTTTCATAAAGTATGCAACGCTTTCCACTCATTCATCATCGAAACGCTTGCACTAGATCCTATTCGAGTCGCGCCGGCTTTGATCATTTTGTCGGCATCTTTATAGGTTTTGATTCCCCCACTGGCTTTGATTCCGAGATGACCACAGTTTTGTTTAATGGTGCGTATGTCTTCTTCTTTGGCGCCACTTGGTGCAAAACCTGTTGAAGTTTTAACAAAAGCTGCACCTCCAAAGTCACAGCGCTTTGAACATTCGGCAATTTCATTTTGATTGAGATACGCTGTTTCGATAATAACCTTGAGGGGGATTTCATCGCAAAGACGAGCGAGAGTTTTGATTTCATTTTCTACTTTTTTCCATTCATCAGAAAAAACGTTTGCGAGATCAATGACCATATCGATTTCTTTGGCGCCTAGCCTGAGGGCCTCGTCACATTCTTTTTGTTTGAGATAGAGGGAATCCACCCCCAGAGGAAATCCTATAACCGTAATGGGAAGGGTTTCTGAAAATTTTAATTTTTGAGAAGAGAGAGTCAGCCATTTTGAATTTACGCAAACTGAATAAAAGTTATGATCGCGTGCTTCATCGCAAAGTTGAAGAATATCTTCCTCTCGAGCATTCGCACGAAGCAGAGTATGGTCAATGATTCGGTTAAATTCCATATTTAAAGAGTTTCGTTCCGTTTCTTCTTAAAAGTTCGCTCAAAAGCTGCGTCTTGGCAACAACTTAGAGTCTCTCGTTTCGGCTCTTGAACTACAATAGGGTTTACACTTTAATCCTTATTGCGGTTAGCTATGTTGGAATTGATATGGATTAATGAGGAGCCCTTGAGAAAGGCTCTCGATGATGAGCTCAAAGCCCTTTCTCAAGAGCTTCAAGGTGTTGAATCTCTTGTTCACGATTACTTTTCTCGTGACCTCCCGCAATATCAGGCTTGGGTAAGTCAGAATTTTGCAAGTCAGCTCGAAGAGATCTCTCAACTAGAAAAAAAAGTTCAAGAAATGGGAGCTCAGATTGAAGAAACTTTTCAGATGAGTATTGAGCTTAATTTAAACCCAGAAGAAATCTACAAGGAATATTCCGAACAAGGCTATTATCAAAATTCACAAAATAATGAGAAAAAATTTTTAGAAGAAGATGAAGTGAGTGAAGATCATTTTATGACTGCTTCTTCTCAAAAAAATTGTGCTGAATCCGAGGCTAAAAAGATTTATCGTCGAATCATTCGCTCTATTCATCCGGATTTAAGAGGTGAGGCTCTTGTCGAAACAGAGAAGGATTTATGGGTGAGGGTTCAGCGAGCTTATGCTGAAAACGATGTTTATGAATTACTTCGCTTAGAAGAGCATCTTTTGAGTAAAGAGGAAGTTCCTTCCTTAGCTTATTCAGGACTTTTAGCTCAGACCGAACATCTCAAAGAAAAAATTGGAAAATTAAGAAAAGAAATCATTCTTTTAAGGTCTGAGCGTGCGTGGAACTTTAGTCATCAGAAAAACGTTCACTCGGTACAGCACGAGTTAACATGTGAACTCCATTCAACCTTGAGAGATTTAAAACAAAAGCAAATTCATTTCTCTAAAACATTTGATTCTTGGCATTCTGATGAATCAAAGTCTGGAATGCCTAAGAAAGAACCCAAGAAGGCTTCGAAGCGAGGCTCTAAGCAACAAGCTTCGCTCTTTGATTAATGATTCATATAAAAGGCATTTTAGAGCGAATTGTTTTTTCTAATCCTGAAAATGGATATGGCGTTTTAAGGGTGAAGGATTCTCTTGGGAAAATACAAACTCTTGTGGGTTTTTGCCCACCTATAGCCGAGGGACAAAGTATTTTTGCAGATGTTCTTCCCATTGAAGATAAAAAATGGGGAACTCAGTATAAAATAGAAAAAATTATTGTTGAAAATCCAAAGACATCTCAAGGGATTTTTAAATTTCTTTCCTCTGGTTTTTTGCCAGGCATTGGTGAGAGTTATGCCCAAAAAATAGTTGATCTTTTTGGTTCGGATTCTTTAAAAGTAATCTCTGAAGAGCCCGCACGGCTAACAGAAATTTCTGGTTTAGGAATTAAGAGAGCGATGAAGGCTTCTCGTGCTTTAAGAGAGCAAGGGGCTCATGCAGAAGTTATGAGCTTTCTTCAGAGCCATGGAATGGGTACCTCGAAAGCAAAAAAACTCGTTGAGATGTACGGACTGGATACCATCAAGATTTTGAAATCCAATCCTTATCGATTGGTAGGCGAGGTGGAGGGCTTAGGCTTTAAAACAGTTGATGAGCTTGCTTTGCAGTTGGGGATTAAAGAAAATGCTCCCGAACGAATTGAGGCGGCACTCTACTATATTCTTCAGCAAGGTTCTCAGGAAGGGCATCTTTATTTGCCGGAAGAAGAACTTTTAAAGAATATGGAAGCTCTTTTGAGCTTTGAATTAGAGGGAATTCCTTCTGAGGCTCTTTTGAACCGAGAAGGAGATAAAATATATCTTCCTTTTTTTCATCGACTCGAAAGCGAAGTAGCGGATTTGATTTTAGGCTTTCACCAGAGAGAGTTTCACCCTCTTAAAGATGAATTGTTGGAGCACTTTGAAAATAAATTTTCTCTAGAGCTCAGTGAGGGGCAAAGAAAAGCCCTTATTTTATCTCTTCAAAATAAATTGAGTGTCATCACCGGAGGGCCTGGAACCGGGAAAAGTACTCTTACAAAAATTTTAGTAGCCATGATTGCGGCTCAAGGAAAGCGGATTGCGCTTTGCGCTCCTACAGGAAGAGCGGCTCAAAGACTCGAAGAGCTTTGCGGAAGAGAAGCCTCTACGGTTCATCGATTACTTAAGTACGATCCTGTTACGCAGGGTTTTCAGCATAATAAAGAAAATCCTCTTGAAGTGGATTTTTTGCTTTGTGATGAAAGTTCGATGCTTGATTTAACGATTGTTCGCGAAATGTTTAGAGCGCTTCCTCTCGATGCACAGATTGTCTTTGTGGGTGATCGCGATCAGCTTCCTCCTGTTGGAGCAGGACACTTTTTTCATGATTTAATTGAATGTGATTTTGCTGTTTCTAAACTTGATAAGATATACCGACAAAAAGCAGGGAGTGGAATTATTCAGGCCGCTCACAGTATTAACTCAGGAGAAATGTTGAGTGAAAAGACACTGGGGGAGGAGTTTTATTTTATTGAGGAGGAAGATCCTCAAGCGGTCAAAGAAAAAATAATAGAACTCGTGACTCAAAGAATTCCTGCAAAGTTTGGAATTCAAGATTCCGATGTGCAAGTTTTATCTCCTATGTATAAGGGTGTATTGGGAATTGATCAGCTCAATTTAGATTTGCAAGAAAAAGTGAATCCTCAACCTCGAAAAAGATTGAAAAGAGGAGATTTCTTTTGGGGTCTTGGTGACCGGGTTGTCGTTTTAAAAAACAACTACGAAAAAGAAATTTTTAATGGTGACTTGGGAAATATCACTTCGATGAGTTTAGAGGATGAGGAGCTTGTTGTTTCTTTTGATCGTGGACATCGAGTGAAGTTCTCGTTCGATGAGTTGAATATGTTAAGTCTTGCTTATGCCTTATCTGTTCATAAGAGTCAGGGGTCTGAGTTTGGCGCGATTGTTCTCCCTCTTTCCACTCAGCACTACAGGATGTTGCGCAGAAAGTTGCTTTATACGGCTGTCACCCGAGCTAAAAAGCTATGTGTTTTGGTGGGTTCGCGTAAGGCTTTTCAAATTGCGATCACAAATTTTCAAGAACAGCCTCGTTACACTGCTTTAAAAGAGCGTATTATGGGGGGAAGGATTGCTTCATGAAAAAACTTTTTATTTTTTATGTATTTTGTTTTTTAGGGGTTTATTTAAATGCAGAAAATGGCCAAGGAAAGAGTGTTTTCAATCAGCTCAAGCCACTTTTGCTTCGTGTAAAAGCAGCTGATTCTTTGAGCTCTCCCAAGTCATCTTATGGAAGTGGTTTTGTAGTCCACAAGTCTGGGATGATCGCGACAAATTATCATGTGATTTCTGATTTTGTGATGCAACCTGGAAATCAATGGAAGATCGTTGTTGAATTAGAGAACAATAAAAACATTGAAGGGCGCTTGCTTGATTTTAGTGTGGCAGACGATATTGCCATTGTAAAAATTGATAAAGAGTTTTCTTCTCAAGTTGATTTAGAAAAGAAAACTCCATCTAAGGGGGATCGAGTTTTTTCGCTTGGACTTCCGCATGATATTAACATGAGCCTTGTGGAGGGAGTTTACAATGGACTCCTTTCTTCTGGGCCTTATGAAATTGTTCACGTCTCAACTCCTCTGAATGAAGGCATGAGTGGGGGCCCTTCAGTCAACGAAAGCGGAAAGCTTGTGGGAATCAATGATGCCCGAATTCTTTTTAGCAATAATATTTCTTTTATTGTTCCTTCTTCAAAGTTGGAACTGTTGCTGAGCTCTATTGATCCGCCA
>JBAXJW010000007.1:0-17894 GCA_037137635.1 bacterium
ATGTGAGGAAATAGCAAAATATTAAAAAACGTTTAAACATAATTGATTGTAACATCTAAAATAACTACGAAAAGCTCGGACAACTGATACGGGGGAAAATCCCGAAGCGATATTATGCTCCATGCCACTCATGGCTAGTTGGTGATTATTTTTTAAATTTTTGCTTAGGTTTTTAGCTAAGTGGCACTCAATTTGTATGGGCTAAGGGGTGAGTTTTGTACAAATTAAAACCTATCAACATCAAGGTCTCGAAAAAAAAGAAATCTTCGTTCAAGCCATTAAAACTCGAGGGTTGGCTCATCTTTCGCTAACAGGAAACATTGCCCACACTCTTCGCGATTCGCGAGATAAGTTGAAAGCGGTTGTGACCAAAGCCTCTTCTTGGGGGCCTGTGGATAAAGTTTTGGTCAATGTTTTGCCCGTAGATTTACCTAAGTTCTCATCACTATTGGAGCTTCCAATTGCATTGGCGATTAGAATTCTTTTGTCAGCAGAAGACATGACAATTGCGGCCCATGAAAAAATAAAAAATGTTTCTTTTGTTGGATCTGTAAGTCTCTCGGGAGAAGTTGAAGGTGAAGCACTTAATGAGCAAGGGAATTGTATTGCTCGCTTTCAAAACTTTGAAGACGTTTGGGATTTTGTTTTAGATCGAAAAATATTTTCTTTAGAAAAGGAATGCTTAAATTTTTACGAGGAAAATGAGATTGTTGAAGCTCGTGGACGTGAATATGAAAAGTTTTGGTTAAAAGTCGCTGCATTGGCAAAGGTTCCCGTCTTGTTGATGGGAGCACCTGGTATTGGAAAGACTTACCTCGCACGCTGGGCGCAGTCTTTAATTGAAGAACCTCGTGGGAAACTTCGAAAAGAAATCAATCAAATTTGGACATTGTCAGGAAAAGCCAAATTTCCGCGAATACCTTTGCAGATTCCTCATGCGCGTTCGCATTTATCAGAATTCGTAGGAGTGAGTCGCTTGGATGTTCCGCGGCCAGGAATTTTTTCTTTAGCTCATGGAGGCTTGCTTGTTTTGGATGAGTTCCCAGAGCTTTCGAGAGATTGTCGTGAGATTTTGCGAAATATCATTGATGAAAAAGAAGTGCGTAAAAATTCAAAAGCTGGATTTTTATCTTGGCCTGCAGATTTTTGGCTCATTTTAACGGCTAACCCTTGTGCTTGTGGAATGGCCAGGGGTGATGATTTATCTGATTGCCGTTGTCCGGAGAGTTCTCGTTTGAAATACATTGCTCGCTTTTCGGGACCGCTCCTCGATCGCATTGGGATGAAGCTTTTTTTGACAAAAGAAGAGAAGAAATTACCGGATTTTTTAAAGCCTTCTAGAGATCAAACTTTAAACGATCTTCCATTGAAACATGAAAATGCACGTCAGCGTGAACTCTTTGAGAGACTTTGGAAAGCGTATTTCTGTCTTGTTGAAGACAGCAAAAATAGTCGAAATTATTTTCAAAGTTTTATAGAAGAGCAAAAATCCTTTCAAAGTCGGTGGCTTTGTCGTGTTTAGAGTGAGTTCTTCTGCAGCAAGCTTTGAAGATTCTTGCCCATGTGGGCAGCGAATTTTTGCAAAGACTTTGTGTGAGTCATGTATAAAGAAACTTTCAGTATCTTTTTACCCAAGATCCGTTTCTTTTTCTTTTGTGGGGATGAGGCTCTTGGCAATGAGTCGTTATGAAGAAGCTATGAGAACTTTTGTGTATGAAGCTAAAAAAACTTCTTTAAACGGACTTTGTTCTTCGCAGTTAGATTTTTTGAAGTCTTTGCTTGATTACTGGGGTCCCGAGTTAAAGGCTCTCGATGTAGACACAATCATTCAAGTTCCAGGACACCCCTTAAGATCCCGATGGGAAAGTGATCTTTCATGGTTTATCTCTTGTGAGCTTGAAGAGCTTTTAAAAATCAAAAGACTTTCGTTGATTAAGAGAAAGCTCTTTGTGGGAAATAAACTTTCCCCTTTACAAAAAAACGCAACAAGAGAGGATCGGCAAAACTTAGTTTCATCCCAGTATTTTCTGAGCCAAGATATTAAAAGATTTAAAGATCAAGCTTTGAAAGTTTTGTTGGTGGATGATGTTTTCACGACAGGCGCAACTTTAAAAGCCTGCACTTCTTTGCTGCGGGCCAAGGGGATTCAAGTTAACGGAGCTCTCGTTCTTGCGAAGGTAGAAAGGGGGAACTATGGTTAAGCAATATATGGAGGAATCCTTCAAAACCATCATTGAACCTTTTCGTATCAAAAGTATTGAGCCTCTCAAGCGCACAACTCTTGCAGAGCGAAAAGCGATTTTAAAAGAAGCTCGTTTGAATTTGTTTTTGATCAAAAGTGAAAACGTATTGATCGATTTACTTACAGATTCAGGAACAAATGCCATGAGCGCCGAGCAATGGGCGGGAATCATGCGTGGCGATGAAAGCTATGCAGGAAGCCCGAGTTTTTTGCGTTTTGAAAAAGCAGCTCAAGATATCACAGGTCATTCTGTGGTAATTCCTACTCACCAAGGTCGAGCATCGGAAAGAATTGTCATTCAAAGTTTGTTGAAGCCAGGTCAGTATGTGCTCTCAAATACTCTTTTTGATACAACTCGTGCCAATGTGGAGCATGAGCAATGTAAGGTTATTGATTTACCTTGTGAAGAAGCCAAAGACACTCAAGCTCAGTTTCCGTTTAAAGGAAACATGAATCTAGCGATCTTTGAGGAAAAGCTAAAAGAGCTAAAATCTCAAGTCGGGCTTGTGGTGATGACTCTCACAAACAATTCTGGAGGCGGGCAACCTGCAGATCCAGAAAACGTGGGAGCTGTGGCAAGACTTTGCAAAGCATACAAAATTCCTTTCATGATTGATGGGTGTCGTTTTGCAGAGAACGCCTATCTTGTGAAGAAACGAGATTCTCGATACGCACATAAAACAGCTAAGCAAATTGCTCTTGATCTTTTTCAGCTAGCAGATGTCATTACAATTTCTGCAAAAAAAGATGGTATTGCAAATATTGGTGGCATTATTTGTACCAAAAATGAAGAATGGGCTCAGGGGTTTCGAAATAATTTAATTCTCACAGAAGGCTTTCCTACTTATGGCGGACTTGCAGGTCGAGACCTTGAGGCCATCGCTATTGGAATGTACGAGGCCTTGGATGAAGATTATTTACAATACCGAATTCGATGTATTGAATACATGTGTGAAGGTTTACGCAAGTTAAGCGTTCCTATTGTCGAGCCTGCAGGTGGTCACGCCATATATGTGGATGCTCGCAAATTCCTCACACACATTGAGCCTGCGCAGTTGCCTGGCCAAGCTTTGGCCGTTGCTCTTTATGAAGAGGGTGGAATTCGAAGCTGTGAAATTGGAACTTCGATGTTTGGAAAAATCGTGAATGGAAAAATTGAACCCGCAAGGCAGGATCTTGTTCGCCTAGCGATCCCTCGACGAGTTTATACGCAGTCACATTTTGATTATGTGATTGAAGTCTTTTCAAGAATTGTAGAACGCAAAAAAGAAATGAAAGGGATGAAGTTTACGTACAGGCCTGAAGCCTTACCTCACTTCACCTCTCATTTTGATTGGATTTAGTTTTTTAAATTTTTACTTTTCTTGCTGAGGCGTTGCGGATCCTGTTTTGATCAACAAGCGCATGATTTCTTCCCAGAGATCATGCTCTTCAGGAGCAATCAAAGACAGAGCATGTCCAGTGCTTCCCGCACGACCAGAGCGACCAATGCGGTGAATGTAATCTTCTGCAACTTGTGGCAAGTCGTAGTTGATCACATGTCCAATATCCGCAACATCAATCCCGCGTGCCGCAACGTCAGTTGCAACAAGGATTCGCACTTCACCATTTCGAAAAGCTTCGAGAGCGGCTCGGCGCTGGCCTTGAGTCCTGTCACCGTGCATTTGCTCTACCTGCATTCCAAGCGATATTAAAAAACGAGCTAATTTATTTGTACGAGATTTTGTACGTGTGAAGATAAGAATACTTCCTTCACGCTTTCTGATTTCGTTGATAAGGGTGTCGTTTTTTGCAAGTTGAGAAGTTGTTTTGAATGTTTGTTTCACAGAAGCGGCTGCTTTTGAAACGCTTCCCACAGCAATTCGAAGAGGTTCTACAAGAAATTTCTTTGAAAGTTGGTCGACGTTTTTATTCCACGTTGCAGAGAAAAGAAGGTTTTGTCTTTTTTGTGGAACGAACTTTTCAATTTCAGCCAATTGAGGTGCAAAACCCATATCGAGCATGCGATCGGCTTCATCAAGTACAAGAATTGAACAATTGTCGAGCTTACACTTGCGACGCTTTAAGTGATCAAGCAAGCGACCAGGAGTTGCTACGATCAATCGATAATCTTTTGCGAGTGCTTTTATCTGACGATCCATAGGAGACCCACCCGTCACTGTGACGCTGCGGTATTCAGGCATAGCTTCTGTAAGAGTTTTCCAGAAATTTCCAATTTGCTGAGCAAGTTCACGAGTAGGAGCCAAAATAAGACCAGTGGCCGCAGGGTTTTTGATAAATTCTGTGAGTATTGGCAAACAAAAGGCTGCTGTTTTACCAGTGCCTGTTTGAGCGCATGCGACAAGATCTTTTCCTGCCAAGACTTCGGGAATACTTTTCGCTTGAATAGGAGTGGGTTTTTCAAAAGCCATTCGCTTCAAAGCAACTTGAATAGGTTCTACGAAGTTAAATTCTTCGAATGTTGAGTTTATGGTTTCATCTGGAGAAATTTGAAGAAATTCGGAAAGTTCGTTCTTTTGTTGAGAGGGCGCAATAGAGGAGTAGTTTTTAAATCCTTTAGATTGCCAACGGCGAGGACCCTTGTGAGGCTCGCTTCGTTTGAAGTTACTACTGGAGCCGCGATTAAAATCTCTACGCTCACCTTTTTGGTCGTTTCTTTGTTCGTTGTTTTTACGACCTTTAGGTGGGCCATAGCGTTTTTTAGGGGCACTTGGATTTTGTTGTTCAGATGCTTTGACATCAGCCTTCTCTGCAGGCTTTTCACTTTTGCTACCAAAAAACTTCTCGCTAAAACGAGAGAAAAATTTCTTCTTAGGTTTTTTGGGGTATTTATTGTTCGAATTCATAACTGGGTTCAATGAGACTCCTTAGTGGGATAGGGCCGACAAAGAGGACTGATGTCGAGAGCGTTTTGTATAAACGATAACACTTTAAGGCAACTACACCGATACAAGAGTGCATATTATACACGTCTTCATGGGCCAATACTAGGATTTAATGGGCTTAGAAATTCTCGAGAGAGGGTTATAATGAGAGCTGATGTGGTGGGTATACATTATCGAAACTGAATCGGGGAGTTACTACACAGGAGTCGCAAAAGATGTAAATCTTCGTTTTCGCCAGCATAAGGGAGAGCTGAAAGGTGGAGCAAAATTCTTTCGCTCTAATCCTCCATCTCTTTTACTTTATTTGAAAAAATATAAAAGTCGAAGTGAAGCTCAAAAGGTAGAATGGAACATTAAGCAGCTGACTCGTTTACAAAAAGAAGAATTAATTTTCTCCTAAAATAAATAATCTTTATTTTCTTTTTTCTAGAAGAATTTCTTTCCATTCAATCTGAGGCGAGTTCTTTAAAATATCTTTAAGATATTTTCCCGTTAAACTGGTTTTTGTCTTAACAATTTTTTCGGGAGTTCCTTCGGCAACTATTGTTCCACCGTGAACGCCGCCACCAGGGCCAAAATCGATGACCCAGTCTGCAGTCTTTATAAAATCAAGACTGTGCTCGATCACGCAAACTGTGTTTCCGTTTTCAACAAGATGATGAAGGACTCTGTTAAGTGTTTTGATGTCGCGTAAATGTAAGCCTGTTGTAGGTTCATCGAGTACATAAAAGAGACCCGTGCGATCAATGTCCATCAATTCACGAGCGATTTTCAGGCGCTGAGATTCACCGCCGGAGAGTGTGGTTGCTGGTTGGCCTAAGCGTAAATATCCTAAGCCTACTTTCTCAAGCACTCCCAACATCCGGCGAAGTTTATTAGATTCATGAAAAAAAACAATTGCTTCGTTAATTGTGAGATTTAAAACATCGACGATGCTTTTTTCTTTGTAAGTTATTTTTAAAATTTCAGGTTTGAATCTTTTTCCTTCGCAGTGGTCGCAAAGAATAAAGAGGTCTTCCATGAAAACCATTTCTATTCGGTTGTAGCCTTCTCCCTCACAATGATCACAACGTCCACCGGGCACGTTGAAAGAGAAAAATCCAGCATGAAATTTATGTCGTTGAGCTTCTTTCGTTTGCGAGAAAAGATTTCGAATCTCATCAAAAGCCCGAATGTAAGTCACGGGATTTGAGCGTGGGCTTCGTCCAATGGGTTCTTGGCTGATGAGAACGATATCTTTGATGGGTTCAAAGCCTGAAATTCTTTTGTATTCACCGACCTCTAAAGTGGTCTGTTGGAGTAACTTAGCAAGTGCAGGGTAAAGAGTTTTGCGAACTGCAGTTGATTTTCCAGATCCTGAAACACCTGTAATGCATGTAAGAGTGTTGAGCGGAATCTTGAGGTCTATGTTTTTGAGGTTGAATGAAGAACATCCTTCAATAGAAAGCCATTGTGTTGTTTTTTGAAGCTCTTCCATTCGTTGTAATCGACGTCGCAAAGGAATGGGAATTTGCTCTTGGCCCATCATGAATTGATAGGTGTGGCTATTTTTGGAGCCTTTCTTTTCAAAGTCTTTGCTGGGCCCTGCATAAAGAAGTTCTCCTCCTTTTTCTCCTGCTTCAGGTCCAAGGTCGATGAGGTGTTCAGCAGCGCGAATGATGTCGCTATCGTGTTCAACAACGACAACCGTGTTTCTGAGGTCGGCAAGATCTTTGAGAATTCCAATGAGTTTTTCTGTGTCGTGAGTATGAAGTCCGATGCTGGGCTCATCCAAAACGTAACACGTTTGAGTGAGTCGAGCGCCTAATTGATTCGAAAGAGCAATTCTTTGAGCCTCTCCGCCGGATAAGGTTTTGGTGAGACGAGAAAGAGTCAGGTAATCAAGTCCAACTCGCATTAAAAAATCGAGTCGATTGTCTATTTGTTTAAAGATTTCATGGGCAATGCTTTTTTCATATTTGCTAAATGAAGTTGTTTGAAACCACTTTTGTAAATTCTCAATCGAAAGTTGCGAGAGATCCCAAATGTTTTTCTTTTGAATCAAAACTTGAAGAGCTTCTTTCTTGAGTCTTGCTCCGTTGCAGCCTGTGCAGGGGAAGGGGCTGCGGTATCGAGATAAAAAGACTCGAACTTGCATTTTGTATTTGTAATCATCGAGTTCTTCGAAAATTCCATTGATTCCTTGAAAGTCTTCTTCTCCCTTCCAGATTAATTCGATTTGGGATTCGCTCAATTTTTCATAAGGAAGGTGAATAGAGATTTTTTTCTTCTGACAAAAACTTAAGAGTTCTTTGTACCAATCTTTGGCAGAAGGTTTAGTGAGAGGTTCAATAGCGCCTTGAGAAATTGAGAGCTGAGGGCGAGGAACCACAAGGTCTCTATCGATTTTGAGAATATTTCCAAAGCCTTTGCAATCAGGGCAGGCTCCTGCTGGAGAGTTAAAAGAAAAAAGGAGGGGAGATGATTCAGGAAAACGTGTGACTCCTCCATCGACGGATGGAAATTCAGAGCAAATTCTTTCCCAGGTTATTTTTGATCCTTCAGCGACGACGACTCGAGATCGTCCGCTTCCATAATGATAAGAGGTTGCAATAGCTTCAGAACAGCGATTGATTTCACTTTCTTCTTTAGGAAAGCGATCGACTAAGACCCAGAGCTCTCCTTTTTTAAAAAGTTTTTTTGAATCAGAAGATTCTATTCCTGCAAGCTCTAATGATTTTTCATCAGCGAGGATTTTTGAAAAACCTTTTTCTAAAAGAAATTGTCTGGGGTCAAAGTTTTTGTCGCTTTGAGAGGGGGGAAGAAAAGGATAAAAAACAAAAACCTTGTCTCCTTTTTCTTTCCACGCTTCATCGCTTATTTCGGATGGCAGGTCTTTTTTAACAACGCGACCACTTTTAGGATCGAACATTTGTCCTGCTTTAGAAAAAAGGAGTCTGAGGTAGTCGTAGATTTCAGTGCTTGTTCCGACAGTTGATCGAGAGTTTTTTGTATAGTTTTTTTGTTCGAGAGCAACAGTGGGGCTTAGGTTTTTGATCGAATCAACATCGGGCTTTTCATGTTTTTCCAAAAACTGGCGTGTGTAAGAGCTTAGAGATTCTACAAAGCGACGCTGCCCTTCTGCAAAAAGAGTATTAAAAGCAAGGCTTGATTTTCCAGATCCTGAAGGGCCCGTTATAACGCTGAGTCCAATTCGAGGGATATTGAGCGAGATATTTTTAAGATTATGTTGTCGGGCTCCTACTATTTCGATGTCTTTTAAAAAAGCGGAAGCGTGTTTGGGGCTCGACATGGGTTTACACACTCTATCCGAACTTTGCCTTTCTGGGTAGGGCTTGCAGAGAACGAGAATGAGTATCAATATTTTCTTATGCTTAAAAGCTTCAATATGCCCTCAGACCTTTTAAAAGCTCGATCAGACGACAAGTTGCTCAAGAGATGGGCTCACTTAACAGTGACGCCTTCTGCAAAGACGCTTGAAAGCGCAAAAGGAGATCTTGTCTTACTTGGTTACCCTAATGATCGAGGTGTAAAAAATAACTTAGGGCGCTTGGGAGCTCGTTTGGCGCCCGCCGCTTTTAGAAAAGTTTTTTATAAAATGTCGGCTTCAAAAATTTGCACTCTTGTAGACGCGGGAGATTTTTTTTCAAAAGAGGGACTTCGGGAATCTCATGAAGAAGCTCGAAAGATTTTGCAAAAATTGAGAAAGAACTTTTCATTAGTTGTGACAGTCGGGGGTGGGCATGATTGGGCAGCGGTTGATTTTGATGTGAGCGATGCGCAGATTATCCATATCGACACGCATTTGGATGTGCGGCCTTTTGAAATAAATATTCATTCAGGAATGCCTTTTCTATATTTAGCGGAGAAAGGAGCGCGGATTTGGTGTCTGGGTGCTCAGCCTGAATACAATTCTCCTGAGCATTGGAAATATGCTCAAACTCATTTTGAAGGATTGTGGTCTTTGGATGAAGTGCAAAAAGATTTTTCTTCTATTTTATCTAAAGTTTTAAGTGAAGTTGAAAAAGGTAAGCCTTTGTTTGTAAGTCTTGATATGGATGTTTTTTCACATTCAATTTCTCCAGGTGTTTCAGCTCCATCTCCTCGTGGAATGAGTGCTGAGATGATTGTTGAACTTTTAGAGACAGTCTCTAAAGACCTTCGTCATTTAGGAATTTATGAATTGAATCCAAAGTTTGATCAAGATTCACAAAGTATCAAACTTGCGAGTTATTTGTTGAGTAGGCTGCTTTCAAAACGTTTTTAATGATTATGTTTATTCTTTTTGCTTGAATGTTGATGCGGGTCTTCGGGAGCAGATTCAAAGCCCGGAGTCGTGGGGAATTCTCCAAATAAAGTTGGGTCTGCTTTGTCGCCAGTGAGGAATCGACCTTTTGCAATGTTCAGATCAACCGCAACGTCTCCTTGATAGTCGGATGGAAAATCTTGAAAATCACTTCCGATACGAGTTTGGATAATACGAGTTCCTTGATCTTTTTGTTTCACACGTAATTTTCCAGTGTCTTTTCCGACAACAACATAGAGCTCGTCTTGATCAAAATCATAGCTCCAGTAATCAGCGCGGCCGCCTAAATCTTTTTCAAGTTTTTTGCCTAATTGAGTTTTATAAAATTCAGGATCAACAGGAGTCAGGTTAAGTTTTTCAGCTTCAGATGTATTGAGTCGATCCGCTCTAGAGCCCTGAAACATTCCAGGCATTTTGGGAGTTTTTTTTGCAAGAGTGGAATCTGTTTCTTTACTTTGAGATGTAGTGCTCATGACTCTTTGAACAGAGGGACTTTTGAGCATTTCATTTAAAGCTCTATTTGCTTTAAGGGAGGTATCAAAAAGAACAAATTTAGATTGTTTGAGCTGATCGTTAGAAGCTGTGATCTTGAGGTTTAATTCGATAATCTCTTTATTTTGAGAAAGCGGAAGCGCGATCTTTTTTTCTTCGAGAGTTTTGACGTTTTGTTGAATTTTTGCTCGAATTTCTTTGTAACTTACAAAGTCGGTATAAAAACGAGTTTGTAGGTTTTTGAAAGAAGCAGTGGGTAGAGTTTTGAGCGTGTTGGAGTCGAATTTTTTATATGCTTCTGTTTCGTCTTTTACGTTTTTTTCTAAAAGAGTGATCAGCTCGGGGTATTGTTGATAGTGCCTGATAAGCTCTGCCATATTGAGAATATCTTTAGAATTAGGGGGAGTGTTTTCGTTTAGTGAGTAGCCTACGGAGAGGATGGAAAAGGATAGAAATAAGACTCTTTGCGCAAAACCTCGGCTCATAGCTTTATTTTGACCTAGATAGCCTTGAATGGGGACTAAAATATTGACGCCCATTTGGACTTAAACAGCTATCTAGGCTACACCAAGCCTATGTCCGATATTCTTGAAAAGGCGTCTGAGGAAGTTCAAAAACCCTTAACCTTTGGTGCTTGGTTAAAAGATCAAAGAATTTCTAAAAAAGTTTCTCTTGAAGAAATTGCAGCGGTTACCAAAATCCATATTGGTCAATTGCGCAGTTTAGAAGAGGGATGGGAAGGGTCAGCTCCTGCTCATGCTTTTGTTCGTGGATTTATTGTTTCATACGCAAAGCATATTGGTTTGGATGAAGCAGATGTTTTGAATCAATTTCGCAAATTGGCTCCAGAGGCTATTCGAGAAAAAGCGGCAGCCCCTAAGTCAACTCCTCCCCAGACTTATACAGCAAATTCTGGAAAGCCTTTGCGATTTGGAAGCTATAGTGAGCATAAGGATCAATTACAAATTGCGCATTGGCTTTCTACAAAACGCATTATTTACGCTTTGGGTGTTTTGTTGGGCTTGGCTCTTTTAATTTTTTTAATGAGGATTGGCAAAAAAGCAGGTGACGAAAAAGCTTCTGTGACAATGACAAGTTCTCAGGAAACATCTCAACAATCTTCTTCACAGACAAAGATTGTGGATCAGGTGATTTCGGATGCTTCAGGTTCCACAGGGGTTTTTGGAAATACAGCCCCTTATGTTTTTACACTTGTTTCTTCTGCGGATTGTTGGGTGAATTTAAAAACAGATGATAACTCTTTGGAAAGCTTTAAGCTTGAAAAGGGTCAAAGTCGAAAGATCACCTTTAATCGAAAATCTAAAGTAACTCTCTCTCATCCTTCTTTTGTGAAGATTCAAATCAATGATTCATTTTTCAAGATTCAAACAAGCGGAACATCCGCTGAGACTCTTACGTTCCCTGATCAAGCAACAAAGCTTGTTTCTGCTGGCTCTAAATAATTAAGTATTATCCTGTTGGTTTTTTATGTAAGAGTGCGGTGTCAAGACCCGTCTTGCCTACGTAAGAGACACTTGTTGCAAGATTTTGAACTTCTTTAGGAGTCCATTGTGCGAAGAGGTTTTTGTCATTCGCAGCTTCCCATGCAACGGTTCCATCGATTACACCTGCTTTAACGGCCTCGAGAAGAGATTGGTCAAGAACTTGCATTCCTTCTCGTTTCGCAGTCTGCATGATGGATCCAATTTGGTAGGTTTTTTCTTCACGAATTAAATTTGCAACTGCAGAATTATTTACGAGAATATCATGAAAAGCCATTCGTGATTTTCCATCTTTTGTAGGGACAAGTTTTTGAGAAATAATCACGCGTAAGCTTTCTGAAAGCATTGATCTAATTTGCGCTTGAGCGCTTCCTTCAAACGAATCAATGATACGGTCCAAAGATTTGGGTGCGCTATTTGTGTGAAGGGTTCCAAAAACTAAGTGGCCTGTTTCTGCAGCTGTAATTGCAAGTTGTATGGTTTCTTGGTCACGCATCTCACCCACAAGAATACAGTCGGGGTCTTCTCGAAGAGCAGCCTTTAGGGCGTCCTTGAAGGATGTGAAGTGTTTTCCGAGTTCGCGTTGGTTCATGAGACCTTTTTGAGATTCATGCTGAAACTCAATCGGATCTTCGAGAGTAATGATATGGCCCTTATCGTTGCGGTTAATGTGGTCAATCATCGCCGCAAGAGTTGTGGATTTTCCTGAACCAGTGGGTCCTGTCACAATGACGAGTCCGTTTGGAAAGGAGCAAGCCATTTTGCATATGGGAGGAAGGTTGAGCATTTCAATTGTGGGTGCAGTTGAAGGCAAACTTCGAAAGACAGCGGATAGTCCGTGCTTTTGATAAAAATAGTTTACGCGAAAAATTCCTAAGTTATTTACCTTAATAGAAAAGTCGAGTTGTTTGTTTTGAGCGAGATCTTGTTTGTTTGAAGCTGAAATGATGGAGCCTAACATTTCTTCAAGAACTTTGGGATTGAAGGGTGTCATTTCCAACTTCAACATTTCACCTCTTACTCTGACAAAGGGAACAGAGTTTGAGGCAAGATGGAGGTCGGATCCCTTTTCTTTGACAAGAGTTTGTAAAAGAGTCATCAAATTAGACATCAAAGTTTTTATCGGACTTTCGATAAGGAACTAGAAGAAAGTCTTGTTAAATTTGTGGATGCGACAAATTTATGACAGCCAATGAAAAGCTAGGAGAATATTGAATGGGTTCGAGTGAAATTTTAATCAGTCGGAGCGTGGGGGAAACTCGCGTTGCACGTTTAGAAAATGGTGAGTTAACAGAATTTTTAGTTGAACGTGAGAATGTTAAATCTTTGTTAGGAGGAATCTACAAAGGAAGAGTTTCTCGAGTTCTTCCGGGAATGCAGGCGGCCTTCGTTGACTTGGGATTATCCAAGACTGGATTTTTATATGTTGATCTTGTGGTGGATCCAGAAGCTCAACACAGTCAGGCTATTGAAGATGTGATTGATCCAGAAGAAGCGCACTCTCAAAACGATGAGGAAGAGGGTGCTTCTGAGTTTAGTGTGAACCCGGAGAGAAGAAAAAATAGACCTATTCAGGAATTGCTCCGCGAAGGAGAAGATATTCTTGTTCAAGTTACCAAAGAGCCTATGGGCACAAAGGGCCCGCGTCTTACGGGTTATGTGAGTTTGCCTGGGCGATATTTGGTGTATCTTCCGGACAGTCATACCCTTGGAGTTTCAAGAAGGATTGAAGATGCGGAAGAAAGAAATCGCCTCAAAGAAATTGTTGAAAAGATTCGTCCTCCAAAGGGCGGGATTATTGTTCGCACTGTTGCAGAAGGTGCAAGCGAAAAAAACTTAAGAGATGATCTTGAGTATATTTTGAAGGTTTGGGGAAATTTAAAAAAATCTTTTGAAAAGCAAAAATCAATCGGGCTTTTGTGGCAGGATTTTGACTTGTCTCTTAGGATCGTCCGTGACCGAGTGACGGATGATGTGGAGCGAATTCTTGTTGATGATTTGCATCTCTATAAACAGATGACAAAGTTTATTCAGCTTTTTTCTTCAAAAATGAAAAAGAAAGTGGAGCTTTTTGTCCAAACAACAACGCCTCTTTTTGAAACATATGGAATTGAAACGGAAGTGAATCGAGCGACTGCTCGTAAGGTTTGGCTCAAGTCCGGTGGATATATCTTGATTGATGAAACTGAGGCTTTGATTTCGATCGACGTGAATACGGGGCGCTTTGTAGGCAAAAGAAATTTAGAGGAAACGCTTCTTCTTACAAATTTAGAAGCTCTCAAAGAGATTGCTTATCAAATTCGCTTGAGGAATTTAGGAGGGATCATTGTTGTTGATTTTATTGATATGGAAAGACTTGAACATCGCGAACAGGTTTATTCATCTTTTTGCGAAGAAATGAAAAAGGATCCTGTGAAGACTCAGGTGTATCCGATGAGTCCTCTGGGGTTGGTTGAGCTTACAAGAAAGAGAACAAGAGAGAGTTTGTCTAAGACTCTCTCTTGTCCGTGTCCTGTCTGTGATGGATGGGGACACATTGAGTCAAAAGAAACCTTTGCCTATAGAATTTTTAGAGCTTGTGAGAAAGAATCTAAGTTAGCGGTCGAAGGTCAGGGGCTTGTTTTGTATCTTCCTCCGGATATGGCCACTTTTGTAACAGAGTCGCTGAAGGGTTTTTTGGAAGATTTGGAGAAAAAGCTTTCAAAGCGAGTCATGATTCGGGTGGACGAGGACTTGTTGCCTCGGGAGTTTGAAGTTTACGCACATGACCTGTAGCTTTTTTTCAGGGGTCAATGTTAATATTTTAAATCAATTTTTTAATTGAGGAAAACTCTGTAAATAGTCGAAATAACCCCTTTGACCCGCTAAGGCCTTGATGCCTGAAAATAGAAGAAAACATCTAAAATCATCTAAAAACAGGCGAAAAGTGGCTACTTAAGTTATCCACATTAAATGTGGATAACTTTACACATAACCGTAAGAGCTTTTTAAAAGAGAGTTCAGGTCGTAAGTCCTGTAGAAAGCCTGTGGATAACTCTGGAGCAGGGGGGTTTTATGGCTCGCCGCACAAGTGGCAATTTGGGGGCACTTTTTCTTCAAGTCTGTAATAAAACAGTAAGTCTCTAGAAAGAAACTCTTATTGTGAGGGAAAATTTTATTGCCTCTGCGGCAACTCGTGCGGAAAAAAATGGTGATTCTCATTCTCGCACGTCTTTAGCTCTTACAAAATACTGGGAACGTCATGAAGGCCTTGCGCAAATTGGTGAGCGCTATCTTTCAAGAGCAAAAATTCGCAAAGAAGCAGGCGGCCTTCTATTTATTGTTCCGACAAGTTTTCACCTTAAAGTTATTCAGCCTTGGAAAGAAGTTCTTGAATCGACACTCAATGAAAAAATTGTAGGATTTGAGGTTTCGCGAGAAGAGAAAAAAACTCCGTCAGTTGATTTTTCTCGTGTGCAATCTCAGCATTCTGCACAGAGTGATTCTTCCACTCACATTCCCTCTACGCAGCTTTCTATTCAGCTTTCACCTGTGAATCCACAGGTAGATCGAGTGGAAAGGGAACGCATGCGTCGAATTGTGGCGCCTTATTTTGTTTCTTCTCCTGCGTTAGAAGTGCCCACTCAGTTAGTTTCTCGTTGGGCAAATCAAATCAAATTTGGAAATCAAGTTTTGTGGGTCTATGGAGCGCCTGGAAGTGGAAAAACCACATTGCTTCGCCAGCTCAACCATTGGATCAGTCTTGATTATCGAATGGAATTTATTGATGTGATGTCTTTTTTCCACGAATGGAGAAAAGCTCTCGATCAAAACAACACTTTTGCTTTCATTAAAAAATATCGAAGAGAAACGGATGTTTTCGTTCTTGAGAATATCGAAGAGCTAAGAGGAAAAGTCGGAACTCAGCAAGAGCTTCTTTTCACTTTGAATACGCTTTCTGATAGAGGGGCTTCCTTTGCGGTTTCAAGTTCTCTTTCTCCTCAGGATTTGAAAGAAGATTTGGATCCACAGCTTTATAGTCGTCTTTTGTCTGGTTTAGCTGTGGAGTTAGCGGCTCCTGATAAAAGTTTTAAAGAAAATCTTTGGCGTCATTTAATGGCTCAGCATGGATTGTCTGAGGTTCAAGTAGATTTGGGAGTTCTTGAAAAACTTTTCAATTTAAAACTTTCAACAGCTCGAAAAGTTCAAACTGTTTTTATCAACGCAATTGCGCGTCTGAGTGTATCGGGTCGTTTGCAATTGCAAGATGTTTATGAATTTGAAGGCATTCATGCTCCTCAAGTTCTTCCGATGACCTCAACGGGGATGAATCCTCGCCAATTGATAGAGCGAGTTGCAAAACTTTCTGGTATCAGCACAAGTGCTGTTCTAGGAAAGGGACGCCGCGCAGATGTGGTATTGGCTCGCAAATTTATCTTTCTTTCTCTTTCACGCATGCTGGGAATGACGAATACTTCTATTGCTCACTATGTAGAAAAAGATCCCTCCACTGTTTGTCATGCTCTCAAAACGATTCAAGAAGATCTTCTCAACAATCGTCATGTTGCTAAGCAGTGGAACTGGATATGCTCTGAGTTAGGTTTAAAAGAAACCTCTTACAGCACCCATTGAAGTGTGTGGAATGTAGCTTTAAAGTCAGGCTGTGGGAGCCAAAAAAACATTTGTCCTCGATACGAACGTTCTTCTTTTTGATGCGCAAGCAATTTATAAGTTCAATGACAATGATGTGGTCATTCCCATTTCAGTCATTGAAGAAATAGATCGCTTCAAAAAAGATTTGAATGAAGTTGGTCGCAACGCACGTCAATTTAGTCGTAATCTCGATAATTTAAGATCGAAGGGATCTCTCTCGACAGGAATTAAAATCGAGACGGGTGGAACTCTTCGCGTCGAGTTGAACGATGAAAACTTGCAACTTCCTTCGATGCTCACTGGCGAAAAAGCAGACAATAGAATTCTTGCAGTTGCTTATAATCTTTTAAAAAAGAAATCAACAAAAGCTGTTGTTTTTATTACAAAAGATACAAACTTACGTATCAAGGCAGATGCCTTGGGAATTCCTTCTGAAGATTATGAAACCTCTCATGTCAGTATTGAAGAATTATATTCGGGGATGGGAGTTTTTGAAGTCAGCTCCAAGGAAATTACAGCTTTTTATACGGATCGTCGTTTAGCTTTTGAACGTCCTGATCTTTATCCCAATCAATTTGTCATTTTGAGAGATCAATTGAATCCTAGCCACTCAGCTGTGGGTCGTTATGATTTACGTCAAGGAGCGATTCTTCCTATCATTAAATCTCCCGAAGGAGTTTGGGGTTTGCATCCTAAAAACGTTGAGCAAAGTTTTGCTCTTGATTTGCTTTTGAATGATGAAATTCAATTAGTGACCCTTGTAGGTAAAGCGGGAACAGGAAAAACTTTGCTTGCGATTGCTGCAGGATTGTTAAAAACTTTGGACGAAGGAAAGTTCCAAAAGGTACTCGTTTCGCGTCCAATTTTTCCAATGGGTAAAGATGTGGGTTACCTCCCTGGTGATATCGAACAAAAATTAAATCCTTGGATGCAACCTATATTTGATAACATTGAATTTTTGATGGGCGGAGCTGAGAATCGTCGTCGAAGTAGTAGTGTTGTTCGTGGAATGCAGGAACTTATTAATCAAGGAATGTTGCAAGTCGAAGCGCTCACCTACATTCGTGGAAGAAGTATTCCGAATCAGTTTTTAATTGTCGATGAAGCACAAAACTTAACTCCACATGAAATTAAAACAATTCTTACTCGTGCCGGAGATAATACAAAAATTGTACTTACGGGTGATTGTTATCAAATTGATAATCCTTATGTTGATAGCACGAGCAATGGCTTGGCTTACGTTGTCGAGCGTATGAAGCAGGAAGAAATTTCAGGTCATATTAGCTTGGTTAAAGGAGAGCGCTCGATGCTTGCAGAATTAGCATCGAATCTATTGTAATCATGGTAGAGAATCGTAAGTTTTATAGAATTCCAAATATGGGTCGGTTCATATTGGGAAATTCACAGAAAATTTATACGGGTACTGCTTTAAATGTTTCTTTTGGTGGTGCTTTTGTTCACATTTTCGATCTTGAGGGATTGAAAAGCGGTGATCTTTTAAAGTGTGATTTTGTCCTTCATGAATCCGGAAATGTTTTAAGTACTCAAGTTGAAGTGCGACGAGTTGCTTATGGATCTGCAAACCATTTTGATTATAGTGGATTAGGCATTCAATTCGTCGATTTGAAGGGTGATTCTCAAAAAGGGTTATTCCAGTATATTTTAGATCAAAAGAGAATCTATGAGCTTCTAGGTGCTCTCATGATGAATACAGAGCCAGATTTGCGCTCTATTCGCCCTTTAATTTCAAAATTACCTTTTAATCGACAGTTTGATATAAGAGGCGTTCGAGATTTCGTTGAAACCACTTTGCGCTCTATTCAATTAGTTGAACA
>JBAXJW010000008.1:0-17844 GCA_037137635.1 bacterium
ATGATGAATCACTTTTGAAGTTTTAATTTTCCGCAAAAACTGATCTTCAAAATGAGAAGCCATCTCACTGTTCAACCTTAAAAGCTTAAAACACTCCGGACTTGCATGAATGATAGAAGGAAAAGCAAAAAAAATAAAAATTATATAACTCATAAACTTTCTCATCGATCAATCACCAAACCTTCCATCGGATCACCATCAAACCATCGTGTTACAACAATATATTTCTCAACAACCGGATCATAAAAAACACTCACCATTTGGTTACTGCCTGTTGAATCAACAATAGGACGAAGACTTATCAAACCCAATCTGCTTTTTTTATCTTTAGGAATAGATAAAATGGCTTCAACTGGATAAACCTCACTATCAATCTTTAAACGAGTAAAAATTCTTGCTGAGTAAGAGTGACCTTTCGCTTGCTCTCCAATCACAAAGTCATGAGACAAAATATTTTCTTTAAGCGCTTTGAGTATCGACTCTCTTTTTAAAAAGGGCGGGAAAAAATTTAAATCAGAACCTTTCGCAAATTCAGGCTTTAACAAAATAGGTAGAGCCCTTTGAACAGCTGCATGCTCATAGGTTTTTTGTTTTTTGTAACCATAATAAGGGAAAGGAGCTAATTGATTTCGGACAAAATTAAATAATTCAAACTCCCTCGATTCATCCATGTGACGAACAAGTCCATCCTTAAACCAACCCTCAAAGACTCTTTGAAAGGATCGATCGTAAAAACTTCGTTGAAAATTAAGCTGTTCATCGAAATGTTCAATCAATGAGACATTTTTGGGATCGGCCACAATCTCATCAAACGGAAGCGACGCTCTCGAAACTTTTAGAGTTTCAGACCCTTTGATAAGAGATCCCTCAACGGGCTTTCCGTGTTCCCATTTTGAAACTACCAAGTGATCTTCCCTGTTATGGGGATTTAAAAATACAGTTGTCATTTTGCCGTGAGTTTTCGCGGTCACCAATGGAGCAAGAAGCGTTAACAAGGGCTGACCTGGATCTCTGTAGGGAATCACAATTGCAAAACGAAGGGAAACAACATGGCCATTAAGCTCTAAATGAGTATCGGCAATCATTTCAGGGGAAGCTCCATCACGTCGGCTGTAAACAACTTCACGAGGGCTAAAATTTCCATTTGCAATTGCCCTTTGAAGAGCACTCAAGACTTGACCAAGACCAAGATCTTCTGGAAAAAAACGAACAAAAGTTTCGCGATCAAAATTGAAATACTGATTTTTGGAGTAAGCAACTCGAACGGCCTGCTCAGCATAATATTCTTGGCCTTTAGGATTAAAATAAAAGGCAGAATCACGAACTTGCGATGTGACTCTGAAAAAAACTGTGTTTTTTACGCTCTCAACAATTTCTTCAAGTAAGCGATGATCAACTTGAATCTTCTGAGACAACTCCAAACCCTTTATTTTGGGTAGAAACCGATCTTCAAAATCTCTCGCAAGCTCAGTTTTTTTTCGAAGCAGTTGAAAACACTCAAGTTCTGCTTTTGCAGAAAAAGGTATAACTAAAAAATTAACTGTAATTAAAAGCTTGAAAATCTTAGGTATCACCGGAAAAAGCATTACGACGCAGCGTACTATCTATTGGAGAGACAATAAACAAGCTTTTTAGGAGCTACTTCTTAGATTTCTTCTCGTCTCGAATTTTGAGGATATCCTCAATTGTTGCCTTCTCAGCATCTAGACCCTTAGGAAGCGATAAATTCATCATTCCAATCTTTGCATACACTCCAAAACGCCCCTGCAAAAGTTGAATTTTCTTTTTAGTTTTAGGGTCTTGGCCCAATTCCTTAAGAATTTTTGTGGAACGACCTACCTTCGGCTCCGCTAAAATCTCAAGAGCACGGGCGAGATCAATTTTATAAACATTGTCGTCCTTTTTTAGCGAACGAAATTCACCGTCATACATTAAATAAGGTCCAAAACGACCCAGATTTGCCATGATTGGCTTTTGAGATTCGGGATGCAACCCGAGTTCACGCGGAAGAGAAAGCAACTCAAGCGCCTTCTCAAGAGTCAGCTCATGAGCTGGAAGTTCTTTTGGAATAGAAGCTCTGCGAGGTTTCTCCTCGCCCTCTTTCATCTCACCCAACTGAACATAAGGACCAAAACGCCCTTGAAGCGCATAAATATCAAGACCTGTTTTAGGATCTTTACCCATACTTTGGGGGCCATCTTTTGCGCGTTGAAGGATTTCATTAATTTTTTCTTCTGAAATATCCGCAGGGGCGAGATCTACCGGAATACTTGCACTTAACTCACCTTTTTCAACATACGGGCCAAAGCGACCAATTTTAATGGAAGCGCCTAATTTTTTATCTATTATCAACGTACGCGAAGCTTCAGGGTCGATAACTTTATCTTTTTCTTCGACCTGAGCCTGAAGACCTGATTTTCCAAGATAAAATTTCTTGAGGTAAGGCAACCACTCTACTTCTCCCGATGCGATTCCATCCAAACTTTCTTCCATAGAAGCAGTAAAGCCAGGATCCACAAGCGAAGAAAAATGCTGCTCAAGCAATTGGATAACTGCAATCCCTGTGTAAGTAGGCATCAATGCATTTCCTTGTTTGATCACATATCCACGACTGAGAATTGTATCGATAATACTTGCGTAAGTAGACGGACGACCGATTCCCTCTTTTTCCAAAACTCGAATGATGGAAGCTTCTGTAAAACGAGCCGGAGGTTTGGTTTCGTGAGAGAGCGCTTTGAGATCTTTGAGCGTGATACTTTGACCCGCTTTGAGATTGGGCAAAAGAGTTTCTTGATCGCTCAAACTTGCTTCTGGATCGTCGTTTCCTTCAACATAAGCTCGCAAAAAGCCAGGGAACAAAATTCGAGTTCCGTTACTCTGGAACAAACCTTCTTCAAGTTGAATTTTGAGGACAACAGACATCTTCCTTGCTTCAGCCATTTGCGAAGCAACAGTACGCTTCCAAATTAATTCATAAAGAGCCAATTCTCGCCCGGCAAGGGGTGTATCTTTGGGATGAGTAAACGCCGCGCCCGAAGGACGAATCGCTTCGTGCGCTTCTTGTGCTCCTTTTGATTTAGAAGTGTACTGTCGAGGCGACTCAGACAAATAATCTTTGCCGTATAAATCTTCGACTAAAGTTCTTGCAGCTTTGATAGCTTCTTGAGAAAGGTTTGGAGAATCCGTTCTCATATAAGTGATGAGACCTTCTTCGTACAAACGTTGAGCAATGCGCATTGTTTCGCGAGAACCAAAACCTAATTTTCTATTGGCTTCTTGCTGTAAAGTAGACGTAATAAAAGGAGCAGATGGATGACTATTAAAAGCCTTCTCTTCTTGGCTTAGGACCGTGCCTTTTTTACCGGCCCAGTTAGACTGATATTTCTGCGCAGCTTTTTCGTCGAGCAAAAGCAAAGACTTATCTTTAAGATCACCTGTATCTTCGTTGAAATCTTTTCCTTGAGCTAAGCGCTTAGAAGAAATTTCTGTTAATCGGCCAGGGAAAGAATCGCTTCCCACACTCCACTGAGCTTCCAAGTCCCAATAAGAAGACTTCACAAAGCGCATGCGCGCTCGCTCACGATCCACTATCAAACGCAAACCTACAGACTGAACGCGACCCGCAGACAATCCATAAGCAATCTTCTTCCAAATAAGTGGAGATAAAGTATATCCCACCAAACGATCTAATATACGGCGAGTTTCTTGAGCTCGAACAAGCTTTTCATCCACATGACGAGTGTTATCCAAAGCCTTTTCAATTGCAGACTTTGTGATTTCATGAAACACCATGCGCTTTACGGGGATTTTGGGCTTCAAAATCTCCATTAAGTGCCATGAAATACTTTCTCCTTCGCGGTCTTCGTCCGTTGCGAGGTATAATTCATCGGCGTCTTTGAGTTTTTTCTTCAAATCGCTGACTATTTTAGATTTATTTTTAGGAATGACGTAAATGGGATCGAAATCGTTTTTGACGTTCACTCCCAAACGAGACCATTCTTCTTTTTTAACTGCCGCAGGAATATCTGCAGCTGTCTGAGGTAAGTCTCGGATATGACCCATACTTGCTTCAATCACAAAATTCTTAGACAAGAATTTACGCAATGTTTTTGCTTTCGTAGGAGACTCAACAATCACAAGCTTTTTGAGATTGGAATCACTCGAACTTTTTGAAGCAGCTTTTTTTTCAACGGTGGACATCTTTCAACTTTAACCTAGTCCTCGTTAATTATGTTAACCGGAGAATTCTTGCAAGCAAACAGGGTTAATTTTTGAAAGAATGATTTTTCCAAGCTCTGAACGTGGCGCGTGGCCCTCACAAAAATGCGTGATGCGTTCAAAAGGAGCGACTTTTTGATTGAAGGAACTCAAGAGCTCCCGTTCAGCTTGTCCAAACTTTTCGCAAATCAAAGCAAGACAATGCTCACGACGCGGATGCGGAAAGACCCCAAGTTCCGACCGATTCCAAAGACCCGCCTTGTAACTTTCATTGTAAAAAAGTTTTTTGAGCGCTCCATAATCAACAAGCTCACCAAGAATTTTGAAATTCTCTTCCCAGCGACCCTTCACCTGAATTTGAATTTTTTCTCCAAGATGTGTCATTTGAACTTTGTCAGGCAAAAGAAAGGAAGAAACTTCTTTAGGATCTTCAACAATAAAATTTTGTACCACTTGGCGGATATACGCCGTAAAAAGTGCGGGACTTCGAACTTGAACTTTCAACTCATCAATTATTTCGACGGATATATGAGGCAATAAAAAAGCAGAAGGAAAAACGTGGTCATCTTTTAAAGAAGACAAAGAGGCCGTTGCAACTTGCGACGCACACTCCGTTAATCCGTAAGAAATCAAAAGAGGCCACCCCAATCTTCGAGCTTCAAAATAAAGAGACTCCGATAAAGCCCCACCACCCACAACGACAACCCTTAAAGAAGACGGTGCCTGGAGTTTTTGTGCAATTAAGTCGTAAACTTGAGTCGGAACAAGGCTCAAAACACTCACGCGCTCTTTTTCAAGCCACTTATAAAACTCAATAACATTCCATTTTGTTTCAAATTTTTTGAGAATGGCTCCACCCACACGAGAGCGCTCAAGCATTCCATAGCCGCCCACATGAAACAGCGGAAGGCAAAGACCAAAGACGTCTTCTCTCGTTACCTCAAGCCAAGAATTTACGGCGAGGGCAGAAGCCTCTAATGCTTTACGGGAAAGAGCAATCCACTTAGGCGCACCCGTGGTTCCTGAACTTGAAAAAAGAAGATGATTTTCAAAATGTTGATCGTTCGCAAGATCTAATAACAATTGAGAAGGTTTATCTAAACGAGGATTCAACATCCATTCGGCTTTAGACATTTTGCACCCTCAAAGCTTGCCAACTCAAAGAGGATAAAAGTCTTTCGCATCCAAAGCCCAATCCGCGCAAGGATTCAAAGTCTAACTGATTTCCCTTTCGAGCAAAGTGAGTTCCTGCTCCTTCAAGTTCTGAAAAAGAAAGGAAGCCTCCGTCTTCTACCAAAAGTGGATGTTTTTTTTGAACTTCATCCCCGATAGATAAAGCCGTAAGCTGCCCCAACTCGTGATCAAGAGCTGTCGTAAAAACAAGCTTTTTATTTTGTTGAAGAGCAAGCTCTACAAAGGGCCACGGATTATTTCGCGTCGGCTTTAAAATCCAAACATCACATAGATCACGAAATTCTTCGGATGCAAAATCATGTGCGATTCTAAAAGCGGATTTCTCCTTAAAAGATATCCACTCCTCTGGCCTTCCCGCAAAAGGATCTTCGATAAAATCGATTCGGCTTTTAAAAGAATCCTCAAAAGTGTCAAGCAATTGAACCAGTGGAGCAGAAGATTTAAATCGCTGATTCGCATCTAAACGTATTTTGAATTTTTCTTGAGTAAATTCTTTTTGAATTTTTTTTAAGGCCGCAATCTCTTGATCAACATCAAACGCAATTTTAAATTTAAAAAGTTGAATTCCCTCTTTTAAAGCAGACTTAACCTTTGAAAAAACCAAATCATCTCTTAAATCCAAAAAAAGATGAGAAGCGGGACTTTGATTGGGCAAAAGACTTTCACCCTTTGCTCGAGCTTGAGCATCGAGAGACAAAAGCTCAAGAGAACGCTGAACAAGAGAGTTTTTTTTATGATTCGCTAAATCCTCTAACAAAGAACTTAATGAGGGGTCCCCCAGACTCGTCCATGGATGAAGTACCGAATACCCCACCCCATCTGTAAGCAGCGCACCTTCTACCACCTGCCCATTGACCCTGATTTCGTAGGGTGAGTATTTCAAGAAAGCAAAACCCCCGCTGACCATAAAAATAAAAAACAAAGAGCATGAAGAGCTGCAATACCTAAATATCGATTTGTCTGAGGAGACATTTTTTCAAACACCATTCCCTTCAAAATCACAAAAACAAAAACTAAAGCAAAAAATGGCAAATAAAAAAGACGATGACTTTGCCAATAAAAAACAAGTCCGTAAGGAGCAATCAACTCAAAGGTTAACAGTCCCAATCCCCAAGTCCTTCCCCAAAGAACAACGAGTGTTCGTTTCTTATTTTTTTTATCTTCTTCATAATCTCGAAGATTATTAATTGTAATCAAAACACAAGATAAAAAACCTACCACCAAACCCAAGATGCTTGCTGATTGTGAAAAAACTCCCGTCGATACAAAGTAGCTAAAGTAACAAGCAACCCATCCAAAGAAAATCAACACAAAGAGCTCGCCCAATCCCAAATAAGCAAGAGGAAACGGACCCCCCGTATAAGACAAGGTCATCAGCAAACAAACAATCCCTACTCCCACTAAAAAAAAACCTCGCTCCCAAAAAATGGGAAGAGCTAAAATAAAAGATAAGACATTAAAAAGGATAGCTGCTTTTAAAACATCTTTGGATTTAACCAAACCTCTTTGTAACATTCGCTGAGGCCCGAGACGTGCTGAAGTGTCGCTCCCTTTTTGAAAATCAAAGTAATCGTTCCAAAAATTAGTCGCTACTTGAAGCGTCATGGAAACCAACAAAGCCAATGTGATAAGAAAAAAATTAAGATTTTGTTTTTCACTCAAGGTGAGAACCGTCGCTCCCACCACAGGAAGAATCGCAGCAATCAAAGTTTTAGGTCTTGAAGCTTCAATCCAATGCTTCATGAAGAACCCTACGGAAGACGTTTAAATTTTTTAAAGTTTGGCTTACGCTTTTCTACAAAAGCGTTTTTGCCTTCTTGGGCTTCTTCAGACATGTAATAAAGCAAAGTTGCATTACCCGCTAAATCCAACAAACCCATTTGACCATCACAGTCAGCATTAAGCGCAGACTTCAAACAACGCAAAGCAAGAGGAGAATGCTCGAGCATTTCACGTGCCCACTTGAGAGTTTCAGTTTCAAGCTGCTCGTAAGGAACCACAGCATTTACAAGACCCATATCGAGAGCTTCTTGAGCTCCGTATTGTCTACAAAGATACCAAATTTCGCGCGCCTTTTTTTGACCCACAATTCGAGCCAAATAAGAAGAACCCAAGCCACCATCAAAAGATCCAACCTTCGGACCTGTCTGACCAAAGCGCGCATTTTCAGCCGCAATGGTTAAATCACAAACGATATGAAGAACGTGACCGCCTCCAATCGCATACCCTGCCACCATCGCAATCACTGGCTTTGGAAGTCCACGGATTTTTTTTTGTAAATCCAAAACATTCAAACGAGGAACTCCATCACGACCAATGTAGCCTGCACTTCCGCGAATTTTTTGATCACCTCCCGAACAAAAGGCTTCTTTGCCTTGTCCAGTTAAAATCACAACACCTACTTCTTCATCATCACGGAGAATGTCAAAAGCACGAATCAACTCCTCCGTTGTTTGAGGACGAAAAGCATTTCGCACTTCAGGACGATTGATTGTTACTTTTGCAACGCCATCGATTGTTTTTTCAAGAAGAATATCCTCGAATTTAGCGATTGATTTCCACTCGTTTACACTTTGAGAAATGAGCTCAGACATGGAACTACTCTAGCCAAGCTTACCTAGCCGAGGCAACAAAGATTCACCTTCTACAAAAGGCTTAAAATCTCATCTAAAACAGTAGAATTTGAGCGATGAAGGCGATGCCCTGCTCCCTTAAGGCTTTTAAACTGAATACGAGGTGCTTTTCCCTCCAAGCTTTTTGCAAGAGCACCGAACTTCGTATCAAGCTCTCCCGTGCACCAATGAAGCTCCATTTTTTGAGATAAAGAAACAAGAGATTGAGTAAAATCCTGACTTCTTCCCAAACTCAAAATATCAAAAGCATGAGCGATTTCGGATCTCAGACTTTCGAGAGAAGCAAAGCTTTCATAAATGGACAAAGTTTCACATGCAAACACCTCTTGAGAATTCCATTCCTCATAAAGCTCTTTCCAGCCCAAAGACAAAACCTTTTCTTTCCATTTTAGATCATTCCAAATTCTTGAATGACGATCTTCGTCCGACAAAAGACCCGTGTGAGTCGAAAGAAAAATTGCCTTTTGGACGAGCCACCCCGCATCCAGTAAAGCGAGCAAAATTCTACCGCCCAAAGAATATCCCAGCACAAAGTCAAAAGACTTTTTTGGATAGAGCTTCTTGAATTCTTTAACAAACGAATTCCAAGATTGAGGGTTATTCTTTTTTAGAAAGTCCCAAAGATTAAAAAACTCAACGTTTTCTTTTTTAAAGGTCTTGCACTCGAGTGCCTCTCGAAAAGGTTTCCAATCTTTTTCACTTTCAAAGTTTCCATGAAGAATTAAGATCCTCATAGCAACTTCCATTCGCGCCAAAAAAGAGTTGTCTGTAAAGAATCAGGAAAAATTTCTAATAAAAGATCATCGGCAAAAAATCGCTTTTCTTTTGAATGAAGATCCCACCGCTCATAATTCCACGCAAAAAGATCCGCCCAAGCTCGAAGCTCAAACTTATGCTGATTTTCAATCAATCGAGACTGAGATGCGCTTAGTTTTGCACTGTAGCTTAAGTGAGAAAAGATCTTTCCCCCTCCGTTATTTAAAACAACAACACGACGTTTTTGAGGTTTCGAAGACTGAAAAGCAAGAGCATTGAGATCATAAAGAGCCGTCTGATCTCCAACCACGGCCCAACTTTCTGCGTAGTCCTCACAAAGACCTAGAAAAGTGGAAACCTGCCCATCAATTCCATTTGCTCCGCGATTTGCAAAACAACAAGGATGGGCGTGATTCACCAAATTCCACTCTCGAATAGGAAGACTATTTCCTAGATACAAAGAACTCTTTTCAGGGATGGAGAGATTCAATCGTCGAAGCATTCCCAGTTCCGAGTCTGGATACTTCAACAAGAGAGCTTCAAGCTGTTGCTTATAAAAAAGAACATGTGTTTGTATTTTCTGAAAATAAATTTCAACATGTGAAGGTGTCGAAAGAATATTTTTGTAAGAATCGACAAATTCAATCTCAGAAGCTCGAGCCAGTCCTTTAAAAGGCAAATGAGTCACACTCAAAACAGGAATTCTTGAGGTCTCTAAATCTCGCCAAAAGCGAAAAGAGGGTACCGAGCCCAAACGCAAAACATGGGTGGGAGCTTCTTTCTTCAGGGCCTTCTCTCCACATTTAAGCAAATAATCAGAAACTATATTAGACGAAGCATCTGCCAAAACAGGGGCCTTCAATTGATTTAAAAAAGAACTTACAAACTTAGCCTCTTCTGGATGAAGCGAGCCTACAACGACGAGTAAGTTCTGAGCGTTTTTTAAAAATGCGTCCAAAGAATGAAGCGTCTGATGAGTCTGTTTTACTGATGATATTTGAGGGGGTGTTTGAAAAGATGTTTTGGATACAGTCAAAGCAGATGGCCAATCTTCAATCTTTGGCTCCTCCAAACATAAATTTAAATGCACGGGGCCGCGAAGAGATTCAATATTTTTAAAATCTTCAACTGCAGCAATGTCTGTCGTCTGAGCATAGGAAGAAAATAAACCCACTTGTTCAATCGATTGAGGAGCTCCTGTTCCTCGAAAATTTCGAGGACGGTCAGCCGTGACGAGAACCAATGGAAGCTGTTGATAAAAGGATTCAATGCAAGCTGGCAATAGCTCAGCAGCAGCCGTTCCAGACGTAGTAAAAACTGCTACAGGCTCTCGCTTTGAATACATCAGACCCAAAGCAAAAAAAGCAGCACTTCTCTCATCAAGGTGATGATAAACTTGAAACTCATTTGAAGCATGCGCGGAAAAAAGCAAAGGAGCATTTCGCGATCCCGGACAAAGCACCACTCGCTTAACACCCCACTCTTTTAATTTGCTAAGCAATTCTTGAGCGAGAACTGAATTTAATGATTCCATAACAACTCCATCGACTTTCGCTTTTGTTGCAACTCAACCCACTCGGACTCAAATCCAGAATACTTTGTAATCCCCACTCCTATAGATCTCTTTAAAACTTCTTCACTTTGAAAATGACCTCGAATCATCACAACAAACAAAGATTCATTTAGATTTGAAAAACCAAAAGGCGCTCCGTAGTAAGAAGGTAATTCCGCTTGCTTTCGGAGTGAATACAAAGAGGCTAAAGAATTCTTATTCTTAGGGAAAACACCCAAAGCAGGAGTGGGATGTAAATTCTAAATAAATTTAGCCAAATTGCTCGAATGAAAATCATTTGAAAGAGAATCATGAAGTTGAATTTTAGTTTGAAGATGAATAATATTTCCCTGCTCCAACTCTTCTCGCTCTGAAAGCTCAACAGAAAGATTGAGGCTCTTTGCTAAGTTTTTAAAATATTCAACAACGAGAGAATGTTCAAAATCTAAAGCCCGTTCACGTGCACTTAAACCAGCAGATTTTAAATCTTCACCTTTCTTAAAAGTTCCCGCTAGGGCAACCGTTTCAATTGGAGAAGACTTATTTTTTTTAAAAAACAATTCAGGTGTATACCCCCACACAAGTTCTTGATTGATTTTAAAAGCATAAAAAAATCCACGGCGATTCTGAAAAGATGGCAATGCTTTTCTTGAAACAAGAGTGCGACTTTTGTCTGAGAGAGCGAGAACAATCTTCTCAAGTGAAGAAACTCGCATTTCTTCTTGAGCTCTCTCCCATAAACCTCTGAATTGGTTTTTCTCAAACAAAGTCCAATCGCTTGCCTGTTTGAAATAAGGCAAAAATTGGGCAGGAATACTTTCACTTTCTTCAAAATTTTGAAAGCTTTTCCAAGGCTTTAAATCACTCAATTGAAAGTCATTAATCCAAAAAGAAGTCTCTTCTTTTTGAGCGCTGGAACGGTATTCACCCCAGCCGGAAATGCATTTCTTGCCATCGTAAAGCAATGCAAAATCCATAGACTTCTAAACTAACGAAAAAAGCTCCCTTTTTCAGTCATTTTTTACTTTGTGGCCGCAATTAAATAACTTATGAATGTTGTTTGACTGAAAGAAAGATACAAGGGGAAACTAAGTACTCATGAAAACCGTCTCAATCGGCTCTTTAAAAATCGGTGGAAAAAGTGGTGGAGCCGGAGCTTTCCCAATAATTGCAGGACCTTGCTCGATTGAGGGCAAAGCTCATTATCTGCATACTGGAAATTTTCTTAAAGATTTGGGCATTCAGGTTTTAAGAGGCGGTATCTTTAAAGCTCGAACAAGTCCCCATTCCTTTCAGGGAATTAGAGAATCTGCGCTGGAATGGCTACCCCAGACTAAAAAAGACCTTGGCCTCCCTCTCGTTTCGGAAGTGAACGATCCTCGCCAAATTGAAGTTCTTGATGATTTCTTAGACTGCTACCAAGTGGGCACTCGCAACATGTTTAACTATGAGTTGCTCAAGGAACTTGGAAAAACAAAAAAACCTATTATTTTGAAACGTGGCTTTGCGGCCATGATTAAAGAATGGCTCCTTGCTGCTGAATATCTTGTTCAATCAGGGAATGAAGAAATTATTTTGTGTGAAAGAGGTATTCGAACTTTTGAACCTCTTACTCGCAACACGCTAGACCTAACTGCCGTTGCCTACCTCAAACAAAACACACATTTTCCAGTGATTGTGGATCCATCCCATGCCGCAGGAGATAGCGCTCTTGTGATCCCTCTCGCAAAAGCTTCAAAAGCCTTAGGAGCTGATGGAATTCTCGTAGAAGTGCACCCAGAACCCGGCAAAGCTCTGTCTGATGGGGACCAAGCACTCGACTTTGAAGGTATGCGCAATCTTTATCACAGCCTTCAAGATAAACCTTCTATTGCTCCAATATACAAAAACAAAAGCGAAGTTCAGATCCAAGTCTGAACCCCGCTTTCTTATTTTTTTTAAAGTAGCTTCTTAATTTATAAAATTATTCAGCCATTTCTTCAAACGTTGACATGTTTTCAATCCACTTAGACCAACCTGTTGCTTGATCAAATTGAAATCCTACATAACGTTTTCCATGAGAAGACCAAAAATAACTTGAATCAGGAATCGTCACAGAAAGACCTTGAACAGAAGCAAAGGAACCTGTGGGTTTGTTTGCTGTTACAATTTCTTTAAGTTGAGCTGCAAGAGCGGAAACAACAGGAGCCTCAACACCCAACTTTTGTTTTTGAATTTGATCAAGGAAACTTCCCAAATCACGATACTCAGAAACATAGAAAGCTTTTGTTTTTCGAACAACGTTCGTCAACGCTTTTGGATTTGTATTTGCAACAACATTTAAAGCGTCTGCAAGATTCTTAAAAGTAGAATATGAATTCTTAAATGCATTCATATCAAAACTTGAAAGAGTCACACTGCTGCTCCCTTGGCTTCCATTTTGATAAGAAGCACTATAAACATCTACAAGTGCACCCGCAACAGAACGAGCACTTCCCACGATTTCGGGCTTGTTCATCGCTGTCAAGAAATCGTCGTAAGGCCAGCCATCACCAGGCTCTAGATCTTCTGATGCAACCATGTAATCAACAGAATCCACAATTTCGCCTGCAACTTCAGCCATTGCCATCAAACAAGCGTCATATCCAACAATATCCACATTACGACCAATCATTGATTTGATTTCAGACATCGCTACACCCAACTGTTCAGTTGTGATTTTATTTCCACTGATGTCGTCATAACTTACATCGCGATTGATCAACGAACGACGAGAAGCCTTCTCCCATCCGTTTCCATGATTCCAAATATCAATCATGTAATGTTTTGCAGGATAGTTTTGAACTCCCCAACTGACGAAATCAAGAAACTCTTTGTAATCACCCATGTCTTTTAAGCCAAGATCTTGAAGAATAGGAGAGCCAATGACATTTGTGTCATCGTCTTTTGTAACTAGAAGTCTTTGAACTTTACGAGCGCTGTAGCTGCCCCACTCCACGACAACGTTTACCTTGTCTGTTGAGCCAACTTTTTCCATCTCATTAATATCTTCTGGACCAAATGAATCGAGACTGTTGATGCCGTTTAGAAACACGAGAACCGTCCAGTCTTTCTCAGCCATCGGTTGTGCCTTCGCAGCAAAAGCCAAAAGTGCCGCTAAGCAAAATGCCCTATTGTTTAATTTCATAACCGAGATACCCCCTTTAAAAAGTTTAGAGGTGAATCCAAAATTCGACAGGCCCTGGAGCTTAATAGCTCTTTACATATGTCTAAATTCCGACAACATTTGAATACTTTTGCTTAACTGGAGAGTTTTACCACTTTATCGTTTTTGATTTTCCAGAACACAAATAAGCCACCCAAAATCATGAGAACACACAAAAGTTGACCCATCGTGAGCCAAGAAAAGAAAAACCCTAATTGCGCATCAGGCTCTCGTGTAAATTCAATCAAAAATCGAATGATTCCATATCCAATCAAAAAAGAGCCGCTTAAATATCCATTTTTAAACTGCTTCTTTTTAAGGAAATACTTTTGAATCATGTTCAATAAAAACCAAAGCAACAGTCCTTCTGTGAATCCTTGATAAAGCTGTGAAGGATGACGAGGCAATTGCTTATCATCAGTTGGAAAAATCATCGCCCAAGGAAGATCTGTCTGGCGGCCATAAAGTTCTGCGTTGATAAAATTTCCAATTCGTCCCAAAAAAAGGCCAGGACCCGCACAAATCACAAGTGAATCCGTCACCTCAAAAAAACCTGTTTTATATTTTTTTGCAAAAAACCAAGAGGCCACCGTCATTCCAAACGCGGCTCCATGAAAAGACAATCCACCATGCCAAATCATAAAAGCTTCAGCGGGGTTTTGAATGTAATACTCAAGATTATAGAAGAGAACGTAGAAGGTACGCGCTCCGAGCAACATCCCAATCACAAGATAAGAAATAAAATTCTCCATGCCTTCTGTAGAGACATTAAAAAGTTTTTTGTCCCGGCGACGCTTTAAAATTTGATACCCGATCACATAGGCTAAAAGGTACATCATACTGTACCAACGGATAGCAAAATTACCTACACGAATGATGTCGGGCGATATTTTTGGATACTGAACCATTCCCTGATCCTATCTTGAAACAGAAACGTGCTTCGATTCAAAAGAAGGAATATGATTAGGATCCTTTTCAGCACAAACCACAACATTTCGAGATTGTTTTTTAGCATTATAAAGAGCTTCGTCAGCGATTTTCACAATACGCTCAGCATTCCCTGCAAGCGAAGGAAATTCAGAAACCCCGATACTCACAGAAACCTTGCCGAGAGGTTGTTTTTCTTTGTGAGGAAAATCATGTTGCTCAACCACTTTTCGAAACTCTTCAGCTTTAGTAAGAGCGCTCTTCAAATCTGTATGAGGCATGATGACACAAAACTCTTCACCCCCATAGCGAGCAATAAAATCTGTTGAGCGAAAATTTTTCCTCAACAAATCAGCAACCGTTTTTAGAACAAAATCTCCTGCAGGGTGGCCGTTTGTATCATTATATTTCTTAAAATGATCCACATCAAAAAAGACAAAACTTAGAGGATGCTGAATTCTTTCTGCAGTTAAAAGCTCTTGAGCCAAACGTTCCCTAAAAGCTCGCACATTATAAAGACCCGTCAGTCCGTCCTTTACAGACATCTCAAATACTTTTTTATGAAGGAGCGCGTTTTCAAAGTATTTTTCGAGAGCTTGAACATATCTCTGCGCCAAAGGTCTTTCAATTTCGTCATCCCAATAAGGAGAGTGCAAAACGAAAACTCCTCGCGGAAGACCACGAGTCACAAACGGAAAAGCTCTCCATCCTTTTTTCTCTTGGCCACCACTACTCATTCGACTTGCAGAAACAAGCATTTCAGAGAAATGTTCGTCTTTTTCGATATTTTTGAAATACTCAATCACTGCTTTCATATCGACAGTTGATTCTTTAGGAATCAACAACTTTGACTGAGCCCCTCCAAACAAAGTTTCAGGATAACGAGAGGCCACCATGAGAGACATTTCTTTAGGAATAAACTGCAAGAAACAAGCATCTGATTTGCCAAAAGCATTTGAAAGATAGCGACAACCTATCTCAATAGTTTTCGATACATCGACCACTTCCGTTAATTCGTCGGCTAAATTGGAAAGGCCTCGAATTTCTTGATTTTTAATTTTTAATTCATTTGAGAGGTATTCGTTGTATAAACGCAAATAGACACGTTCGCAAACGTGAAAAATAACTTTTCGAACATCTTCAATTTTATCGAAAGGCTTTAATAAATAATCGTGAACTCCAAGCCTCAAAGCATCGAGCGCTGTTTCGATAGAAGGAGCGCTTGTCATAAACACAACCTCTACATCTTGCGACATTTCTTTTACACGTTTCGTAAGACCCACCCCAGAAAGTCCCTTCACATGAACGTCAGAGAACATCACATGGGGAAGCTCCCCTGTTTTCATAAACTCAAGGGCCTTATCTCCATCTACAAAGGCTTTCACCTGAAAACCCCAACGTTGAAAATTATCTTGAAGATACTTTCGACTGTTTTCTTCGGAATCAACAATAAATATTGAATAATCACTTGGGTGCAGGTCTAAACTCATGATTTTTCTCCTGGTTTTTTGATTCTAAACCTTGATCGAGCACGCGTTCTTTCATCCGAAATATCTTCAGCAAAAGAACTCACGCGTTCGATCTCTGACAAACGAAGTGCTTTAACAGGCTCATCTGGCTTTTCTTTTGGAGGAGGAACTTCTTCAGCTTTAACTTCAGGTGCAGGGACTTCTGCTACGACAACTTTTTCTTCCATTTTTTCTTCAATTTCAGGCAATGAATCAGCCGGAGCTGGAACATCAGGAATAAGGCCCTTCAACTGTTTTACGAAAATAATATCTTCAGGTCTTCGCGCTTCAGAAACTGGAATATCAAGATAAATAACATGTCCTTCTTCAGCGTTAGACTTCATCCTTAAGCGTGCATGCAAGTGATCAATAGCATCGAGAGAAAAAGGCATTTCAACATTTTCTATTTTTGGAGTTGAAGTGCTTAATTCAAAAAATTCGCTTATACGTTTTTTTGCAAAAACTTCTTTTGCAGGAACATAAAGGATAACCCGATTAAACGATTCTTTAAAAAACACTGACCGCTTCAAATCCACACATCCCACATCTATCGAATCTTGAGCACAATACCTTGCAGACAAGCGAACCCCTTCACCGTTGGCAGCGTTTTTTGCAAGAAAGTCTGTGTACAAAGAAAAAAGAGCCTTCAAATAATTTGAGTTTGAATGAACTCTCCAAATATCTTGATCAAAGAAGGTTTCAATTTTTGAAAAATTCTCGTCTTTTTCAAAATCATGAAAAGCAATTTCGAGATCAAAATTCTCAAACGCTGGCTCCTTCTCGTTCATAAACAAAAGGATTCTATCTACCGAATAAGCAGCCTTCCCCTCTAAACTTGCACCTAAATCCGTACAAAGTCCTCTTATAAAACGTTGGATGTCCTGTTTGCTTTGACTCTTATTCTCGACAGGAGCAGGTGGTGGACTTGGAGGCGAGGTATTTACAAAAGACTTGGAAATAGGAATCACCGCTGCAGGCTTCTGCTGAACAAGGCGAGGAGCAGGCGTTGGAGAAGGAGGCGGTACTCCTGCTTCAGCTCGCACAGGAGACGGCTGTGAAGGCTCCTCAGGTGGAAGCTCAGGCGGCTGTGGAGCCAAAGTTTTAAATATAAGAAAAGAACTAAGTGCCGAAACAACTACCAAAGCCAGGATCAAAATAATCCAAGAAGAACTTAATCCCTGAGGCTCAAGTTCTTTTGTCCAAAAGCCTAGAATTCCCAACTGATCGTTCGATAAAGATTTCTTAAAATAAATTTGCCAAGATTGAGACGCATTTAACTCCTGACTTTCTTTAGAATTAAAGAGTTTCATAAAAAAGTCAGAGGTCATACCTGCTATTTCTTCTTTAGATAGCAAACCAGCTCCACTTTGAAGTTCAAAAATTTTTGCAGAACTCAAACCGCCTTTTTTATAAGAATTTAAATCAAAGACCCAAAGACCAAAACGGTTATCTTTTTGTAGATCATTCAGAGCGGTCGTTTTAATACCCCCTTCGATCATCACAAAATCCTGAACCCCTTCTTTCAAAATTGGAATTCGCAAAGAAAGAACCATCGATGACTTGCCTTGACCAAGCCCCCACGTATCCACATCTGTCCGAGGGAGTGGCAAAGGCTCTAAATAACCCTGTGCACGCCATTCTTTATCTTGAAGACGCATCCAAAGCCATCGAGAGGGGTCGAGAAAAATAGGACCACGCGAAGGGTCTGTTAAACGAATGGCATTTTCTTTGAGTTCATCTTTTAACAAAGACACAAAAGATGCAATTTTTTCTGCCGCCGCTTCGGTATGAAGTGTCCCGAGTGAATTTAAATTACTTGCTTGCTTCGCTTCAAAGCGCGGAGCAATCATTCGGTAAGAAAGAAGGACTGCT
>JBAXJW010000009.1:0-15830 GCA_037137635.1 bacterium
CGCCTCTCCTAAGCGGAGGGCTTGGTCGAGGGCGGCGTCTCCAATGGCATGAAAGGCAACTAAGAAATTTTGATCAAGAGCTTCTTTTGCCTTTTTAAAAAGATCGTCGTCTCTCCAGATTTGTATACCCTTATTTCTTGGGTCATCGTTGTAGGAGGTGCTTAGCCAGGCACTTTTTGATCCGAGTGATCCATCAAGGAAGAACTTTACATAGGGGGTTCTTTTTCGAGAGAGTCCTTGGAAGCACTCTAGATCGTGAATATCTCCAAAATATTGCAGATCAAAATCCGGGTCTTCAAAATTGCTAAGCCTTTGAATATCTTCATCTGATAAAAGTAAGTCACAGCAGGCAGAAATTCCTTCTTCTTTAAATTTTAAAAGGACTCTTTGAAAGTTTTCAGTAAACTCTAAAGAGTTTATTTTCTGTGAAGGGATTTTGTGAAGTTCGTCGTCTTTTATTAATTCAGAATGAGCGATGTTGAGCTTTTTTTTTGCTGTATGCGAAAGATAAGCACTATGGCCACATTTTCTAAAGAGATAGAGCTCTTTGTTTTGTGGAAGATATGAGTCAAAGAATTTTGAAGCTTCTTCCAGGGAGATGTTGTGAAATTCCTCATTCCAGCCAAAACCGTAAATTGTTTCTTTTTTGGAGGAAAGAATTTCATCTTTAATATGAAGAATAGTTTTTGATTTAAGTTGATTTGACTTAAAAGTTTGGCCATCCAGCTAGGGTGCATGTGAGAATCAAGGAACCCTTCGTGTAAGATGGGGAGCTTTGTAAAATCAGCATCTTGGGCTGGTCGTAGATCTTGAAGACTTGTAATTTGAACCCAGTTTTTCGATTCTAAGGAGTTAGAAGTTAAGGAATATTCTAAGTCACAGATTCGAAACCCCTTGGAATCAATACAAACGACCTCCATGTTTGGCTTATAGAAGCGGCTTAATTTTCTTTCAAGTTAGGCGTAGAAGATTTACAGTAAAAGTATGTTTGGTCCCATAAAAGGAGTTATTTTTGATTTGGAGGGGACGCTTATCAATACCTATAAAACAGTATTGGTAGGACTAGAGAAAGCACTTGAAGCTGTTGGAGAGAGTCTTGGGGATTCCAAGATTCTTTCTTTAAACCAAAGTCCGATGATGCTGATTCGACAAATTGTTCCTGAAGCTAAGTGGGACGCTGCGTTTTCTTTTTGGCAAAAATTCGAAGGAAATATTGAAAAAAATATTTTGGTCTATGAAGGGGTTGAGGATTTGCTGGGATATTTAAATGAGAAAAAGATATTCACAGCTCTTTATACAAGTCGTGATCGTTTGAGTACTTCGAGTATCTTAGAAGAAAAAAAATGGATTCCTAAATATTTTACGTATGAGCACCTTCGTTGTGGGGATGATTCTACAGGGCGCAAGCCATCTCCTTTGCCCATTGAAGACCTTTGCCGCATTTTTAAAATGAATAAAAAAGAAATATTGATGGTTGGCGATAATCGAGTCGATGCAGAGGCTGCAAAAGCCGCAGGAATTTTGTTTGGAGGCGCACTTTGGGATTTGCCTGGAACAGAAAAGCAAACCTTTCGAAGTCGCTATTCAGAATCTTGGAATAAATGGAATGGGGTTGATATGCATTTTCGTTTGCCTTCCCCTTTGTCACTCAAAGAGTATTTTGAGAGTTTGTAACGAGGCTTGTTGTGACTCAAACTCAAAAAAAAACCAAACCTTTGATTGAGGGACCTTTGGTTTTAGTTTTTGCTTTTTTATTGGTGTCTTTAATCTTTGGTTTTTTTATTTTGAGAGCCTATTACCTGGGTTACGTCGGAGGATTAACAAGTCTTGAATTAAAGGATGGTTCTCAAAAGAAAATTCCTCTCGATCATGAACTATTTTTCAAAAATCGTCCGGCACCCATTACAGATTTTTTAAACAGCGATAAAACTTTGCTTATATTTTGGGCGACTTGGTGTGAGCCTTGCATCGAAGAAATTAAGTCTATGCCCGCTAAGATAAAAGCAATCGAAGCCAAGGGCTATCGGCTAGTTTTTATAAATTTAGATAATCCTAAAAATCAAAAGACTGTTGAAAGCTTTATTTCAAATAATGGTTTTGAAACTGCTTTTGATCCAAATGGAGAGCTTCTTTCTCTTTTAGAAATTTCGACCTTGCCCACGTCTCTTGTTGTGGATAAATCAGGGAAAATTACTAAAGTTCTCTTAGGTATTTTAGACGAAAAAGAACTTTGATAAAAATTTAAATTTTAACTGGATACTTTCCAGATAAAAGAATTTCTTCAGCGAAGAAAGTTGTTTCACAGTCCCAAAGTAAAAATTCAGATGAGTAGTTGGGAGCGATCAATCCCCACTGAGAATCGCATTCAAGAGCTGCAGCTGCATTGTATGTAAGTCCACAAAAGATCTCAGCAGGACTGAGTTTCATCTGCGAAGCTGCAAGCTTTGCAGTGAATAAGATTGAAGGATCAGGGGCAGTGCCTGGGTTGTAGTCAGTGGCTAATGCGAGGCGAGCACCGTGATCAATTATTTTTCTAGCAGGTGCATACTCTAGCCCCATGAAAAAACTTGTAGCAGGCAAAACCGTCGCCACTGTTCGGGAATTTTTAAGAGACATCAGCGCTTGATCAGATATCTTTTGTAAATGATCGACACTAAGGGCAGATATCTTTATCCCCAGCTCTGCAGCGCCCATGTGAGTGATTTCATCCGCATGGATTCTAGCTTTAATCCCAAGTTTTTGAGCGGCCTTAAAAAATCGCTCTGTCTCTTGAGTCGAGAAAAAACCTACTTCTGGAAAGGCATCCACAAAGTCTGCCAATTTTTCTTTAGAAATTTTAGGAAGTAAATCGATCATTTGAGTTGTCCACGTTTTTTCATCTGTCTCAGGTGGAATTGCGTGGAGACCTAAAAATGTTTTTTTTATTTCAACAGGAGCCTTTGAGGAATATTTTTTTAAAATTTTGAGAATTCGAAGTTCTTCATCAGCTGTGGCTCCGTAGCCGCTTTTTATCTCAACAACTCTAACCCCTTCTTTGTGCATGAATTTAAGTCTTTTATCTAAGCTTGAGATGAGATCTTTTTCTTTGCAGTCTTGAGTATCGCGAAAAGTTTTGCGAATTCCTCCACCAGCTTTGTTGATTTTGACATAAGACTTGCCACTCCATCGAGCGAAATATTCATTCCAACGTGCACCTCCAAAAAGGGCGTGCGTGTGTGAATCAATAAAAGCGGGGGTTGCGACAAGACCTGAGCAATCTACTTTGCGAACTTTTTTGGGAATCTTTGAAGTGATTTCTACAATCTTGTTGTTCTTACAGATTACATGAAGGGGGCCTTCGAGGATTTGAAGATCTTCGCTTTTTACAAAACGCCCATTTTTTTGGGCAAAGCCTTGTCCGGTGATAATGGCTTTGAGGTTTGTGTAAATTGTTTGATTACTTTTTTTTGTGCTCAATTTATTTTTCCCACATTGGAATCCGAATTTTTTCTTTTTTCGCAACTTCTTCTGCTTTTTCATATCCAGCATCGACGTGTCTTAAGACTCCAAATTGTGGGTCGGATGTGAGCACGCGTGAGATTCTTTGAGCAGCTTCATCTGTTCCATCGGCTACGATCACAACTCCTGAGTGCTGGCTATAACCCATGCCTACTCCTCCTCCGTGATGAATGCTGACCCATGAAGCTCCGCAGGCAATATTGGACATAGCGTTTAGGAGTGGCCAATCGGAAACTGCGTCACTGCCGTCTTTCATCGCTTCAGTTTCTCGATTAGGAGAAGCGACGCTTCCGCAATCTAAGTGGTCGCGACCAATCACAATGGGAGCGGAGACAATTTTCTTTTTTACAAGTTCGTTTAAGAGCAAGCCTGCTTCTTTTCTCTCGCCATATTTAAGCCAGCAAATACGTGCTGGTAAACCTTGGAATTTTACTTGAGGAGCACCATGGGTGATCCAATTTTTGAGATGAGTATTATTGGGAAAAAGTTTAAGAATGGCTTCATCGGTTTTAGCGATATCTTGTGGGTCTCCGCTGAGTGCGACCCAACGAAAAGGGCCCGAGCCCTCACAAAAAAGAGGACGAATATACTCAGGAACAAAGCCAGGAATTTTTTTAGTATCCTTGGCTCCGCCGCGTTCACTCATTGCTCTTAGGTTATTTCCATAATCAAAAACAATGGATCCTCGACGTTGAAATTCCAGCATTGCCTCAATGTGTTTAGCCATAGAGGAATAAACCTCTTGCAGGTATTTTTCTTGATTTTCTTTTCTCAAGTTTGCGGCCTCTTCGCAGGAATAGCCTACGGGGATGTAACCCACTAAAGGATCATGCGCGCTTGTTTGATCCGTCACAACATCGATAGCAAATTTTTTCTCTAGAATCTTTGGCAAGATTTCAGCGACATTTCCACAAAGGCCAAAAGATCGAGCAATTCCTGCAGCCTTACATTCGTTGAGTTTTGAGAGACCTTCTTCAAGTGTTTGAACTTCTTCGTCCAGATATTTCTCAGTAATTCTTCTTCTTAAGCGATCGCGATCGACTTCAATGGCAAGAACAACTCCTCCAGCAATTTTCACTGCAAGAGGTTGCGCTCCGCCCATTCCGCCAAGTCCTGCGGTGATTACTGAGCGACCCTTGAGGGGGTGATCATTTGCTCCAAAGTGTTTGCGTCCACAAGCTGCGAAAGTTTCGTAGGTTCCTTGGAGAATCCCTTGAGTTCCGATGTAGATCCACGAGCCAGCGGTCATTTGTCCGTACATCATAAGACCTTTTTTATCGAGTTCGTGAAAGTGTTCCCATGTCGCCCATTTGGGAACAAGGTTTGAATTTGCGAGTAACACTCGAGGAGCATCGATGTGGGTTTTGATCACACCCACTGGTTTTCCGCTTTGTATGAGAAGGGTTTCGTCTTCGTTAAGGTTTTTGAGTGAACGAAGAATGGCTTCAAAGCATTCCCAGTTGCGGGCGGCTTTTCCAATTCCGCCATAAACAATAAGTTCATCTGGTTTTTCAGCAACCTCAGGATCAAGATTGTTTTGAATCATTCTATAGGCTGCTTCTATAATCCAGTTTTTACAGCTCAATTTGGTGCCATGGGGAGCTTTAACAAGTCTGCTAGACATAAAAATTTATATAAGCCCATTTTTTTTGCTCTTGCACTTGAGCTTTAGTTCTTTATGGAAGTCCTTTAAGCGTTTTAAAGCACTGCGAAATCGCGTATATTCAAAAAACAAACAATGTTCACACTCAGTAATCTTTCAAAGCGTTTTGGCCAACATGTCATTTTTGAATCTTCAAATTTGCAGGTCAATGCCGGTGAAAAGGTGGGTCTTGTCGGCCCAAATGGCGCCGGTAAAACAACAATCTTTCGTATTCTCACTCACGAAGAGGGGATCGATTCGGGAACTGTTTCGATTCCTGACAAAGTTGTCGTGGGATATTTTTCTCAAAACGTTGGAGAGATGGCGGGACGTTCTGTTGTGGAAGAAGTTTTGGCGGGTGCGGGAATGATTTCTGAGCTTGCAAAAAATATTGCACAGATGGAAAAGCAGCTTGAAGATTCTGCAATTAACCCCATTTCTGATGAAGAGATGGAAAAACTTTTAGAAAACTACACGTCTGCTCAAGAGCAATATCAAAACAGAGATGGATATAATTTAGAGCCTAAATGTAGATCGATCTTAAGTGGTCTCGGTATTGGGCTTGATGATCAAGACAGACCTGTGGAATTTTTGAGTGGTGGATGGAAAATGCGAGTTGCTCTTGCAAAAATTCTTCTTCTCAATCCAGATTTACTTTTAATGGACGAGCCCACAAACCACTTGGATTTGGAATCAATCGAATGGTTAGAGACATGGATTCAGAGCTTCAAGGGTGCTCTTGTCATGACAAGTCATGACCGGGAATTCATGAATCGCACGGTTACTCGAATTGTAGAAGTCGCTCACAAAACGATCACAAATTACAGCGGCAATTATGATTTTTATGAAAAAGAAAAAGAAATTCGCATGTCTCAGTTACTTGCAAGTCATCGAAAGCAACAAGCCATGCTTGCGAAAGAAGAGGAGTTTATTGCTCGCTTTGCCGCACGTGCCTCGCATGCAGCTCAGGTTCAATCACGAGTAAAAAAATTAGAAAAGATTGATCGCGTAGAAATTCCTGCAGAAGAAAGAGTCATGGACTTTGAGTTCGCGCCTCCTCCCCGTAGTGGCAATGATGTGGTGGTGATGAAGGATCTTACAAAAGTTTGGACGAGAGAAGACGGCACCCAGAAGCCTGTCTTTAGCGGAGTTTCAGGTGTTGTCTTACGACTTAATAAGGTGGCCGTTGTGGGTGTAAACGGTGCTGGTAAGTCTACTCTTTTAAAAACAATCATGGGTCAAACAGGCGCTTCTACGGGAGTGGTGAATATCGGAGCCAATGTGAAAGTGGGTTACTTTAGCCAACATTCACTTGAAATTTTAAATCCCGAAAAAGAAGTCATAGAAGAAGTTTTTGATCGTATTCCAAATGCAAATCTGGGGTTTATCCGAAATTTGTTAGGGGCTTTTTTATTTAGTGGGGATGATGTTTATAAAAAAATCAAAGTTCTCTCCGGCGGAGAAAAGAGTCGCGTGGTTTTAGCGTGTATTCTTGCGAATCCCGTGAATTTATTGATTCTGGACGAACCTACAAACCATTTGGATATTAAATCCCGGGAAGTCTTGCTTAAAAACTTACAAAACTTTGATGGAACAATTCTTATCGTGAGTCACGATCGTCACTTCTTAAAGGCTATTTCAAATCGTGTTTTTGAAGTGGATCATGGAAGAATGAACGTATTTGAAGGTAATTATGATTATTATCTTTCAAAAAAGCGGCAATCGTTGAATTAGGTACTAATTGAGTGTTTTCCAAAATATATAAAAGTTTAAAAGCATATAAAAAAACGCTGGAAAGCTTTGCGCAAAAGAGTCTTTGATCTTTATTCGGACTCCAAAGCCCATAAGCATTAAGAGAGATAATCCTGCTGCAGAAATCATTAAAAGGATTGTAAATTTGAAACCAATAAGAAGGCCTATGGCTCCTAAAATTTCAAGAATACCCGTTACGCTTTGAAAATCACCTAAGCCGTAGCGTTCAAACTCTTTTTTCATATGAGGGCTTTTGAGGCACAGAAATCCATAGGCCAAAAAAGATAAACTCGAAAAGAGAATAAGGTAAGTCAGCACTTATTGAATCATTCCAGAATGTACAGCTGCAATAAAGAGAGAAAGTAAAAGCATTAAAAGAGAAGGTATGAATTTATGCCAAGGATTTTTAACCTTAAAGTGGGCAAGTTGAGCACAGAGCATAAGGCCGGCCATCATAAGAGCAGGAATAGTCGCAAGTTCTGGGTACCAGATAGCAACGACGAGAAAAGTTGCAAGAGAAATTTTTGTAGCTCCTACCAAAGAGCGAACAAAGTCATTGAGTCCATATTGTTTGAATTCTTTAACGATATTATCGAAACGGGGAACCCATACGATAAAAATTGTTAAAGCAATGGTAGCTTGAGCAATGTGCGAAAGTTGTAACATATATAAATCCTCCTCAACGAACTAACTCTAGTCTAGCGATGTTTTAAAAAAATAAAAGCTTGCTATAGAAGAGTATGAAGATTCTGTGCCAACAAGGAAAGATCGTCTGAAGTGCTTCGATCGTATTCCATAAAGTCCACAAACTTTCTGATTTGTGAATGAACTTTTTCAATGGCAGAGGTGCTCTTGAGGGGCCTGAGTAAATCAATGGCTTGAGCTGCAGTCATGAGTTCAATGGTCAAAACGTTCTTAAGGAGGCTCACATTGTGAAGAGCCTTGAATCCTGCAATAGGTCCCATGGACACATGATCCTCGCGATCATCGTTTGTGGGGATTGAATCAACACTTGCAGGAAAAGAACCTGTTTTCGCTTCGCTAACAAGAGCGGCTGCTGTCACGTGAATCATCATGTATCCAGAGTGAAGTCCTGCGTGCTTTGTTAAAAAAGTAGGCAGGCGACTTGTTTCAGAATTCATCGCAGTTGCAATTCTTCTTTCTGCAATGTTCGCAAGAGTTGCGGCTGCGCTTGTGAGTCGGTCCGAAACGCGAGCGGGATAGAGTGCGTGGAAATTTCCACCCGAAACGCTTTCTTGTGAATCTGGGAAAAGAAGTGGATTGTCGCTTGATGAGTTTAATTCTCTATTGAGGATTTCTTCACATTGGTGGATTTCGTCCCAAATCGCACCATGAACAAGGGGCGCGCATCTCAGTGAATAGTTATCTTGAACGCGACCGCATTTTTCATGGCTTTTAGCAATCTCGCTTTTTCCACTGAGCCATTTTTGCATTTCTTTGCCCACTTCAAGAACACCTTTTTGATTTTTTGAATCTAAAACTTTTTGATACAAAATTCGATGCGAGCCTCTAAGCCCCTCAATCATGAGCGCACAAGACAGATTAGAAATTTTGAGAAGAAATTTTAATTCTTCTAGAGCATAGGCTGCAAGAACAGTCGTGAGTTGTGTTCCGTTGATGAGGGAAAGTCCTTCTTTGGGGCCAAGCTTAAGGGCTTTGATTTTATTTTTTTTCAAAACTTCCCCGGCAGGAGCTCGAAGAATTTTTTTGCCATCGCTATAGGTGCAATAGCCTTCGCCTAAATATCCCAGAACGGCATGAGCGCTTGGACAAAGATCTCCGCTCGCGCCCACACTCCCTCTACTAGGGACTTCTGAGAGAATTCCCGCGCGAATAAGCTTTGTGATTTCTTCTACGGTTTGAGCTCGAATGCCGCTGTTGCCGCGAGCAAATACGTTCAATCGCATCATCCACATTGCAAGAGTGATGGAGCGGGGAAGAGCTTCTCCAACACCACAGGAGTGAGAGCGAATAATGAATTCTTGTAAATCATTTAATTGAGACGAGGAAACTTTTACCTCAGCAAATTTTCCAAAACCTGTGTTCACTCCATAAACGGGAGCATCGTCTTTGACGATTTTTTTTACAAAAGCTTCGCAGGCTTTGATGTTTTTAAGTCCCTTGGGAGAAATTTTAAGATCGGCTTCAAAATCGGGACGATCGGCATTTTTAGAAAAGTTAATCAAAGTTGAAGTTGTGAGTTGTTCCCCGTCGATGACAAGTTTCATGCTCTTTATTTAGTCAATAAGATCTCGTCTTGTCACGAGCCTGTGTGCTTAGATCTTAGTTCATGAAGTCATTTGCGAGCGATAATTACGCATCGGTTCATCCTCGGATTTTAAAAGCCATTGAAAAAGCAAACAAGGGTCACGCAAAAGCCTATGGCTATGATCCGTACTCCGAGGAGTTGCAAGACATCATCGTAGATATTTTTGGAAAAGGAGTGAATGCTTTTCCTGTTTTTAATGGATCGGGTGCAAATGTTATCGCTCTTAAAAGTTTGTGTAAGAGTTACGAGGCTATTTTATGTTCAGATGTTTCGCACATAAATGTGGACGAGTGTGGAGCCGCAGAGCATCTTGTGGGATCAAAGTTAATGGATGTGCCCTCACTGCACGGAAAACTAATTCCTCAGTCACTTCATTCTTTTACGAAAAATTTCGGAAATGAGCATCAGGTTCAAGCAAAGGTTTTGAGTCTTACTCAAACAACTGAGCGAGGAACAGTGTATAGTCTCCAAGAATTAAAAGCGCTAGGCGCTTTTGCTAAAAAGAATTCTATTAAGGTCACCATGGATGGCGCTCGTTTTTCAAATGCCGTCGCAGCTTTGAATGCAAAACCCTTAGAGATAATCAAAGCGGCTCAAGTGCAAGTTTTAAGTCTTGGCGGCACAAAAAATGGTTTGATGTTAGGGGAGCTTGTTGTCGTTTTTAATTCTCAAGTTGCGGACGAGATGAAATTCTATCGAAAGCAGTATTTGCAGCTTTCAAGTAAAATGCGGTTTATCTCAGCACAGTTTATAGAATATTTTAAAAAAAACTTATGGATTGAAAATGCTCTTCACTCCAACGAAATGGCTCAACTTCTTAAAAGTGAATTACAAAAGTTTTCTGAACTTGAGATCACAGAAGAAGTGGCTGCGAATGTCATTTTTGTAAAAGTCCCGCGTTCTTTGATTGAGCCTTTGCAGAAGAAATTTCCTTTTTATGTGTGGGATGAGGATTTGAATGAATGTCGTTGGATGTGTTCTTTTGATACAAGTTCCAGTGATATAAAAAGTTTTGCGAGAGAAATTTCAAAACTTTTAAAAAAGCGTTAAGTCCCAGACGTTGAGTACTAGCGTTTAAGTAAATCGATATTTTTTTTGTAATCTGTTCCGTTAAAAACAGCGTTTCCAGCAACCAGGATATCCACGCCAATTGCATTTGCCTTGGGAGCTGTATCCATGTTGATACCGCCATCTACTTGAACTTGAATTTGCTCTCGAAGTCCTAATTTTTTAAGCCACTCAATAATATCTGCCGTCTTAGCAAGGGCCTCCGGAATAAGGGCTTGTCCTCCAAAGCCAGGATTAACAGTCATTGATAGAAATAAGTCGATGTATTTGAGGTATTTTTCACAATCAAGAAAAGGTGTTTGAGGTCGAACAGAAAGTCCCGCTTTCATTCCCAAAGCTCGGATCGCTTTGAGTTCATCTTCTAAGTTTTTGCATGCTTCTACGTGAATCGTTATTCTGTGTGCGCCAGCTTTTGCAAAATCAGCGTAAAGCACACGGGGTTCGGTCACCATAAGGTGGCAATCGAGTTCAAGTTTTGTTTGTCCTTTGAGCCACTTCAAAACAGGAGCTCCAAAAGAAAGGTTGGGGACAAAGTGCCCGTCCATCACATCAAAGTGAAGTCCGTCAGCGCCTGCTTTTTCTATGGCAGCAACTTCCTCGTAAATTTTTCCAAAATTTGCGGATAAAAGTGAAGGGTAAATCTTTGCCATTTTAAATTACCTTTTCCTATTTTTAGGGGTTTTTTGCAAAATCCATCCAGAGGCGAGAACTTTGGACGCCCTTATTGTCTTGGTATTTTCCGGATTTGTATTCCACAATTTCGCCTTCAACGGTGTGATAGAAAACTTGGCAAATTTGCACGCCAGCATAAACTCGAATGGGGTGTACACAATGCATTTCTAAAGTCCAGTATCCTGCAAATCCAACGTCTCCAAAGCCTGCTGTGACGTGTATGTATAAGCCCAGGCGACCAATACTTGAGCGACCTTCGAGCATAGGGACTAAGTTTTTTGTTTCCGTAAATTCAAGAGTGCGGCCAAGGTAAAGTTTTCCCGGCTCGAGTAACAATCCTTCTTCAGGGATCTGAAGTTTTTCCACGGGATTGTCTTTTTTCATATCAAGCGGAAATTCTTTGTAGACCAAAAGATCTGGTGAAAGGCGTAAGTTGTACGAGTTGGGATTTAAAAGCTTAGGATCATAAGGGGTGATCGTGATGTCTTTGTCTAAGCGCTTTTGAATTTCTGGTCCGGTAAGAATCATGTGCTTGTCCTTTGTATTTCATAACATAGCCAGAGATGCGAGTCGTTGGGAGGAGCATCGTGGCGTTCTTTTTGTTTTTGGATTTTAAAAGGGCTTACAGATTTTGAAAGGGAGGCTTCAAATATTTCTCGAGAAGGTCCATCGAGTACGCCTGTTGCCATCCAAGTTCCGTGTGGAGCAAGGAGTTTGTAAATCGCGGGAGCAAGTTGGGCTAAAACTTCTCCGTAGATATTTGAAACAATTAAATCAAAGTTGAGATTTTGGTCTATAAGTTCTGAGAGTTGAGCTTTTTCTCCAATCAGTCTTTGAACTCTGCTTTCTGAAAGTGAATTCAATTCAAGATTTTTTTTAATTTCGTCTTCTGAATGAGGGTCGATATCTGTTGCAACTATTTGAGCCTGAGGAATCCAGAGAGCACACGCAATGGCAAGGATTCCACTTCCAGAACCGATATCAAGAATGTGCTGTGGCTTCTTATTTTTAAATTCCCAAATACTCTCGACACACATTTGAGTCGTGGGGTGCTCGCCCGTTCCAAAGGCCATTCCTGGATCAATCAAAATAGATTTTTCATTTTGGGACGAGTTATGGGAAGCCCAGGGTGGTCCAATCCAAAACCCCTCACCAAAGCTTTTACCCTGCACGCTTTGTTTGTAGCTTTCAAAGTAGGCTTCTTCGTTCACAAGAGCTTCTTCGATAAGAGCAAGATTGTTTTCATTGAAAAAGTCTTTTATCTTTTCAATTTTTTGAGAGTCATCATCAATGAAGATTTTTAATCGAGTTTGAACTTCTTCGATAAGTTTTTCGTCTTTTGTCCAATCTGTGGGATGTTGGGGCTCTCGAAACTCACTTCCCTTTTGAGGAATGTAGAGGTCTTGGCTTGCAGGAAGTTCCTGGACGCCACTCACTTCAAGCTCCCAGAGTTGGTAGGAGAGAAGCTCTACTTGTGAAGTGGGAACTAGGACGAGAAGGGATCGAGTTCTAGACACACTCTATGAGTAGAGCTATCTCAGAGTTGAAACAAGAAAAGTCTGTCACATGAACCTCAAAAAAATTGATTTACTTCAAAAAAGAGCCCAATTTCGTACTTTGATAAGGGAATTTTTTTCTACTCAGGGTTTTTGCGAAGTTGTCACGCCTCTGCTGGTTTCCAATCCAGGACTTGAACCCAATATTCTTTATTTTGAGACAGAATTTGCTCCCTTGATGGGTCGAGGAAAAAAACAAAAACTCTATTTACCCACCTCTCCTGAGTATCATTTGAAAAAAGTTTTATCCTGGGGAGCTCCAAAAGTTTTTGAATTGACCCGGGCTTTTCGAAATGGGGAGTGGGGGAAAGAACATTTTCCTGAATTTGAAATGCTGGAATGGTACAGGCAACCTGGGTCTTATGAAGAAATTGCAAAAGATGTCGAAGAGCTTTTAAAAAAAATTTGGGATACGTTTCAAAAAAATCAGGCGAATCTTAGCGAGTTGGGTGAAATCAAACACTACCAGGTTAAGGATTTGTTTTTTAAACATGCTCAGATTAATTTAGATCATCCGCTTGAAAGCGATGAGTTTCATCAGATTTTTGTAGAAAAGATCGATCCCATTTTAGAAAAAGAAAATTTAGTTTTCCTTTGGAACTTTCCAGCATCTTTGCGAGCTCTCTCCAAGCTTGATGAAAAAGATCCTCGATATTGCAAACGCTTCGAAGTTTATTGGAGAGGCATTGAATTAGGAAATGCTTTCGATGAATTGATTGATGTTCAAGAACTGAGAAAGGTTTGCGAAAGTGACCGTCAAAAAAGATTGGAAAAATACGCGAAGAGTCCTGACTTGGATGAAGCCTTTATCGAGGCTCATCAGCATCTTGCAAAAAACATGGGTGGCATCGCCATGGGAATGGATCGCCTTTTTCAATGGGCCGTGGGCGCCGATAATTTGTCGGAAGTATTGTTGTTCGAATCAATCCAAAATTAGTTGTCAAAAAAACCACAAGTTATTGATAAATAAAGCCTTTTAGGCCTTGCGGATTTGTCTTGGGGGGATGAAACTGGGGGTGAGGGAAGGACTTTATTATGACGCTTACCAAGATGGATATCATTCAAAAGGTAGCTGATGAGTGCGGATTTTCTAAATTAGAAGCCTCTGAATACGTGGAGCTTTTTTTTGATGTCATTAAAAATGCTTTAGAAGAAGGCGAAAATGTTCGCGTTTCTGGGTTTGGTAATTTTATTTTGCGCGATAAACGTCAGCGCGTGGGTCGTAATCCTCAAACAGGCGAAGCGATTCAAATTAGCCCACGAAGAGTCATGAGCTTCAAAATTAGCCAAATCATGAAAGAAGCCATGAACACAGGTAAGGGAAGTTACAATCCAAATTCTAGCGATTCAGACGACTAGAAGTTTTTTAAGTTCCTGTTCTTTTGAGAGTCTCTAATTCAACAATTTCTTTTTCACCGTGTTTTTGTTGATAAATTTCTTCGCGGTTTACTTCTACACTGCGAGGAGCTTCGATTCCCACTCGCACTTGCTTACCTTTAACTTCAACAATTTTGATTTTGATATCGTCGCCGATGACGATTTGTTCACCGATTTTTCGTGTCAATACTAACATAAGATTCTCCTGAGTTTTTTATCGGCATATTGGGAGAATCTTGAGAGATAATTTGTTCCAGGTCGGCGATCCAAGGACGAGTCAAAAAAATGATTTTGAGATCATAAATGATTTTTGAGGATTCTTTTTTGTTGAGATGAGGAATAAGAGTCAGCGTAATGTTGGAGTAAAAGTCCTCATTAATCACAATTTTTCCGAGATCTTTTGAAATACAAAAAAGAGTGGGTTCTTTAAAAAGTTCAATGGAACGAATAAGGGCTTTGGCAGCAAGTTCATACTCTTGGAAATGAGCGTAGAGAAGAGAAAGCAGTGACCAAAGGGGAAGGCTTTCGTGACCAAGTGCGGAGGCCTTTCTGAAAGATTCCAAAGCACTTGATTCATCTGAGAGATTTAAGGCGAGAAGTCCGTGTCTTTCAAAAAGAATGCCTCGCTCAATGTCTGTGACTTTTGCTAAGAATTCAAGCCACTCATCTTCTCCTGAAAGTATCTTTGAATAGTAATCGAGTGCCTTGAGAGGGTTTTCGATTTCAAGTAAATCACCAAGGTTTGTCACAATGGAAAAATCATGAGGGTATTTTTTTAAAAGAGCTTCAACAATGATAATGCTCGCTTGTGTTTCTCCTTGTTTTGCCCAGTTTTTTGCCAAGACAAGGGTTTTAAGATCTTCTGAGTTTTTCATGCAAAGATTATTGATTTGTGAGTTCGAGATCTTTTTGTGTTTCTGCAAGAGCAACTTTCAAGTCGCACATCGAAAAATGAGCAGAGTTATGAGTAAATTTTTCGAGCCATGAAGGAACGCAAATTTTGGGATGAAGCTTTTCACCAGATTCACGGAGTGCCTTGAGAAGAGCAACTCTTTTTTCAAGAAGGCCTAAGAAAAGAATAGAAGCTTGTTCAGATAAGCGGCCATCCGCTTCAATCCACAAACGAAGAATTTTTTCATCAAGTTTTATAAGGTGTCTTAATTTAGGACTCATAATCAGGACCTCCTGCTTTTATTGTCGCCGAGGAATCCTTGGGGATATTCCAGCTTTTTTTGACATCTCGTAGAAAGACGTCCTAAATTGTGTGCCATGACGCAAAGATATTTTGAAGGTTCATGGGCAATTGTTCTGGGTGCTTCTTCTGGCTTTGGAGCGGCTGTTTGTAAAAGTCTGGCTCGATCTGGAATGAATATTATTGGAATTCATTTAGACAGAAAATCGACTCTAGAAAACGTCAAAGTTTTGGAACAAGAGTTGAATGCTCAAGATGTGAAAACAAAATTCTACAACGTCAACGCGGCGGATGAAGCAAAGAGAATCGAAATTCTTAATGAGATATCTGCTGAGTGCACCGGTAAAATTCAGGTTCTCTTTCACTCGCTTGCTTTTGGATCGCTTTTGCCTTTTATAGAAAATGATCCTAAGAATCGTCTCTCCAAAAGTCAGTTAGAAATGACGTTGGACGTGATGGCGAACTCTCTTGTGTACTGGTCGCAGGATTTGGCGACGAAGAATTTTTTCAAAGAAGGTGCAAGTATTTATGCGATGACTTCTGCGGGATCTTCAAGAGTCTGGAAGAGTTATGGAGCTGTGAGTGCTGCAAAATCTGCTCTTGAAAGTCATTGCCGTCAGCTCGCTCTTGAGTTGGCTCCTCGAAAAGTTCGGGTCAATGCATTGCTTGCTGGAGTGACTGATACTCCTGCTTTGAGAAAAATTCCTGGCAATGATGGCATGATTGAGACAGCAAAAAAACGTAACCCGATGGGGCGTTTAACAACTCCAGAAGATGTGGCTC
>JBAXJW010000010.1:0-15663 GCA_037137635.1 bacterium
CGTTTCTGCTGCTGATGGTCCTATGCCTCAAACACGTGAACACATCCTCTTGGCTCGCCAAGTAGGTGTTCCTGCTCTCGTTGTTTTCATGAACAAGTGTGACATGGTTGATGACGCTGAATTAATGGATCTCGTTGAAATGGAAATTCGTGAACTTCTTACGAAGTACGAATTCCCTGGAGACACGATTCCTATTATTCGCGGATCAGCTCTTAAAGCTCTCGAAGGTGACGCTGGCGAATTAGGCACTCAAGCAATTGAGAAGCTCATGGATGCAGTTGATGCATACATTCCATTGCCAGAACGTCCAAAAGACAAACCATTCCTCATGCCTGTGGAAGACGTGTTCTCGATCTCTGGTCGTGGAACTGTTGTTACAGGACGTGTTGAACGCGGTATCGTGAAAGTTGGCGAAGAAGTTGAAATCATTGGTCTTCGCCCTACTATCAAAACAACTGTTACGGGCGTTGAAATGTTCCGTAAGTTGCTCGACCAAGGTGAAGCTGGCGATAACATCGGCGCGCTTCTCCGTGGTACGAAAAAAGAAGAAGTTGAACGTGGTCAAGTATTGGCTAAGCCAGGCAGCGTAACTCCGCACAAGAAATTCAAAGGCGAAGTTTACGTTCTTAAAAAAGAAGAAGGCGGTCGTACGACTGCTTTCATGACTGGTTACCGTCCTCAGTTCTACTTCCGTACAACTGACGTAACTGGAAACGTAACACTCCCAGAAGGAACTGAAATGGTTATGCCTGGTGACCGTGTAACAATCGATGTTGAACTCATCTCTCCGATCGCTATGGAAAAAGAACTCCGCTTCGCTATTCGCGAAGGTGGCAGAACTGTTGGCGCGGGCGTTGTTGCTCAAATCGTTGAGTAATCGATAGATTTGGAATAAATACGAGGGCTTACACTGAAAAGTGTAAGCCCTTATTAATGTGGGTCAATAGCTCTAATTGGTAGAGCGTGGGATTCCAAATCCTAAGGTTGAAGGTTCGAGCCCTTCTTGACCCGCCAATATGACTCAAAGTATAAGAAATTAAAAAAATGAAGAATTCTAAAGCCGTAAACATTATGTTTTTTGCAGCCGGGGTCCTCCTTTGGTTCCTCTCTTTTCACTATGTAGGACAGTGGGTTGGTTACTTCCAACTTGCTCGAAGAATAGGCGCCGATTCTGCAGATGGAATTAAATTAGGTCTCCCCATCGTGGTTGGCTTAGCAACTTTCATCATTTTAAGAACAAACACAAAGGCAACTCACTTTGTAAGTGACTGCATGGACGAACTCTTTCGAGTTGTTTTTCCTGGGTCACGCGAAGTAAAAGTAGGAACTCTCTGGGTCATCATATTAGTGATCCTTGCTGGAATATTTTTCGGCGGCCTCGATTGGACAGTCACTAAAGTTGTCAAAACAATCATCGGCATTAAATCATAGGAAGGAAGCGCAATGATAAACGAAGAAGAGAAAGATACAACTGGGGTAGTTGAAGAATCGACACCTAGCACTGTTGCGCCCTCGACCGATGAAAGTGCAGCAAAAGAAGAAGAACTTCCAAAGCGTAAAAAAAGCACTCGTACTGATCTCAAATGGTACATCGTTCATGCACAAACAAGCTTCGAAGCTCGGGCTCGTGCCTCACTTGACGAAGCAATTGTCCGCACTAAAAAAGAAGATGAATTTGGCGATATATTGATTCCTGTAGAATCAGTCGTTGAACTCGTTAAAGGACAAAAAAAATCAACCGAACGCAAATTTTTTCCCGGTTACATGCTCGTTCAGATGATTCTGACAGATGAAAACTGGCACTTGGTCAAAACGACCCCTCGTATTACGGGATTTGTAGGCAATGCTCGCAAACCCCCTGCTATCCCTATAAAAGAGGTTGAGCGAATCACCAACCAAATGATTGAGGGCAAGCAAAAAGCAAAGCCCAAATACAGCTTCAAAGAAGGAGACAGTGTGCGCGTTATCGACGGGCCATTTACCAACTTCAATGGAACTGTTGAAGAAGTTAAACCTGAAAAATCTAAGCTTAGGGTATTGGTATCTATCTTCGGACGTGCTACACCTGTTGAGCTAGATTTCATTCAAGTAGAAAAGACTTGAGTGAATTAAAAAACTGGGAGAGTCTCCCTGGATTGGTCCTTTGGCCCAGTCGAAGAAAGATTCGTTTGGACTAGGAGATATAAATGGCAAAAAAAGTCACTGGATTTATTAAATTACAAATACCTGCAGGAAAAGCAAACCCAGCTCCTCCCGTTGGTCCCGCGCTCGGTCAGCACGGAGTCAACATCATGGAGTTCTGCAAGCAGTTCAATGCTCGCACACAAGCGCAAGCTGCTGAAGGTCTCATTATTCCGATCATCATTACTGTATTTTCGGATAAGAGTTTTACCTTCATCACAAAAACACCGCCTGTTTCGATTTTGCTTTTAAAAGCTGCAAAACTACAGGGTGGATCAGGGGTTCCCAACAAAAACAAAGTCGGAAAAGTTAAACAAGATGACGTGAAGAAAATCGCAGAGATGAAGATCAAAGACATGAATTGTTTTTCTGTTGAATCTGCAATTTCTCAAGTGATGGGAACAGCTCGGTCTATGGGAATTGAGGTTGTCTAATCATGGCAAAGAGATACAAAGAAAACACTGGAAGCTACGATTCAACAAAGAAATATACTCTCGTTGATGCCTTTGATATTTTATCAAAATTCAAAAACGCAAAGTTTGATGAGACTGTAAACGTTGCCTTCCGTCTTGGAATCGACACAAAACAATCTGACCAGCAAGTTCGTGGAGCAACTGTTCTCCCGAATGGTGTTGGAAGAAAAACTCGCATTATCGTTTTCGCAAAAGGCGATAAAGCAACAGAGGCTCAGAACGCAGGAGCTGACTTAGTAGGAGCTGACGATCTCGTTGCAAAAATCAACGAAGGTTGGATGGACTTCGATAAAGTTATCGCTTCTCCAGACATGATGCCTGTTGTTTCTAAAGTTGCAAAAATTCTCGGTCCTCGTGGTTTGATGCCGAACCCTAAAACTGGAACTGTAACTGCGGACGTCGTGAAAGCAATCAACGAAGAACGCAAAGGTAAGGTTGAATATCGCGCTGAAAAAGCAGGCGTTGTTCATGCTCCTATCGGCAAAAAAAGTTTTGGCAAAGAAAAATTGCAACAAAACCTTCAAGCTCTTGCTGAATCGATCATCAAAGCAAAACCTGCGACTTCAAAAGGCGCATATTTAAGATCAATTACAATCGCACCTACAATGGGTCCTGGGATTCGTATCGAACCCAACCAATTCAACGTAGGCGTATAAGGAGATAGGCTGTGAATAAGGTACAAAAAGCAGAATTGCTTGAAGAACTCAAAGTTAAGTTTGCGAAAGCAAACGCAGCCTTTGTAACGGAGTATCGTGGCCTCACTGTTGAGACTATGACAGATCTTCGTCGCAAAGTTCACACTGCCGAAGGTGAAATCAAAGTGATCAAAAATCGTATCGCTAAGATTGCCACGAAAGGCACCCCGTATGAATCATTAGCAGAGCACTTCAAAGGTCCTCTCGCTGTTGCTTTCTCATACAATGATGCCGTCGGTGTTGCGAAAGCTGTTTTAGAATCGGTGAAGGACGATAGTCCTTTTCAAATTAAACTCGGAAGCTTAGGAGGCAAAACCCTCGTAGCTGCCGATGTGAAAGCCCTTTCGAAACTTCCCGACCGTCAGACATTACTGGCAATTTTTGCAGGGACGCTTGCCGCGCCTCTGCGTAACTTTATGGGTGTAATCAGCGCTGTGCCCCGCGATTGCGTCAATGTTTTAGTGGCCATTAAAGACCAAAAGGAAAAAGCCTAACTTGAGAGACCTCAAGTTACACAGGAGGAACCTATGAGCTTAAACCAAGAACAAATCCTAGAATCCGTAGCAACCATGACAGTTCTCGAACTTTCTGAGTTAATCAAAAAGTTTGAAGACAAGTTCGGCGTGAAAGCCGCTGCCCCAGTTGCTTTCGCAGGAGCAGCTCCCGCAGCTCCCGCAGCTGCTGAAGAGAAGACTGAATTCAACGTCGTTCTCACAGAAGGTGGTGCTAACAAAATCAACGTAATCAAAGAAGTTCGTGCAATCACTGGACTTGGCCTCAAAGAAGCTAAGGATCTCGTTGAAGGTGCGCCAAAAACAGTAAAAGAAGCTGTTTCTAAAGCTGACGCTGAAAACTTCAAGAAACAACTTGAAGCTGCTGGAGCAAAAGTAGAAATCAAATAAGCAATTCTCATTTAATGAGTTTGCATTTGATTTTTAAAAATAAAATATTAAAAGAGGGCCCTCGCGGGTCCTCTTTTTCGTATTACAGATTGAGCCTCAAAAGTTTGAAGCTCGTCAAAATGAAGAGATAATACAGGTAACAAATAGATGGCGATTAAAGAATCCTTTGAGAATGTAAAAAGAGTCAGAAAAAGCTTCGCAAAAATTACCTCACCTATAGAGACCCCTAACCTCGTTGATATTCAAAAGAAATCTTTTGAACAATTTCTTCAGGCTGTTATTCCGCCTGAGAAAAGAAAAAATGTTGGTTTACAAGGCGTGTTCAAGTCGATCTTTCCGATCAATGACTTCAACAACACGTGCTCATTAGAGTTTGTGTCCTATTCAATTGAGAAGCCAAAGTATGACGTAGATGAGTGTCGCTTGCGTGGTATGACCTACGCAGCCCCAATCAAGATCACAGTTCGTTTAGTGGTCTGGGAAAAAGATGAGAACTCCGAAAGTCGTTCAATCCGCGATGTAAAAGAACAAGAAGTGTATATGGGAGAAATTCCTCTCATGACAAACACAGGTGCTTTTATTATCAACGGAGTTGAGCGCGTTGTTGTTTCTCAATTACACCGTAGTCCAGGTGTTTTCTTTGACCATGATGGTGGATTAACTCATTCAAGCGGAAAACTTTTGTTTTCTGCACGCGTGATTCCTTATCGTGGATCATGGCTCGATTTTGAATTCGATCCCAAAGATTTTCTCTTCGTCAGAATTGACCGTCGTCGTAAATTACCCGTAACGGTTCTCCTCAAAGCTCTCAGCATGAGCAATACTGAAATCCTCGCTGCGTTCTACGACGTAGAAGAACTTCAGCAAGTTTCTGTTGGCGAATTTGTCCGCCCTCTTAATCCTGATTTCTTATTGGGAACAAGAGCTTTTGCAGATATTGCAGATCCTAAATCTGGCGAGATCCTCATTAAGAAAAGCCGTAAATTTACACGCGCTATCTTAACTGAGTTTGAAAAACGCAAAATCAAAACAATTCCTCTCTCTGAAGAAGAACTTACTCATCGAGTCCTTGTTGAAGACGTTGCAAACGCTAAAACAGGCGAAATTTTGATCGAAGCAAACCAAGCTCTCGACAAAAAAGCTCTCGAAGTTCTCAAAGATGCAGGCGTTAAAACTGTTAAAGCTGTTTTCATCGACGGCGTAACTGTTTCTTCTGCACTTCGTGATACACTTCTCATAGACAAAATTAATTCTAAAGAAGAAGCCCTTGTGGATATCTTTAAGCGCATGCGCCCAGGAGATCCTCCAACTATTGAATCTGCGACTAACTTATTTCATGACCTCTTCTTCAATGAAGCTCGTTATGACTTGTCAAAAGTGGGTCGTCTCAAGATCAATCACAAGTTCAACTTTAAAGATATTCCTTTCGATAAAACGATTCTCACTGACCAAGATATCGTGGCGACTGTTCGTCACTTGCTCGACCTCAAAAACGGTAAGGGCATGGTGGATGACATCGACCATTTGGGTAACCGCCGCGTAAGATCTGTGGGTGAGTTGTTAGAAAACCAATATCGCGTAGGTCTCGTTCGTATGGAACGTGCCGTTCGTGAACGTATGAGTCTTCAAGAAATCGAAACTCAGATGCCTCACGATCTTGTCAACGCAAAACCCGTGAACGCGATTGTGAAAGAATTCTTCGGATCTTCACAGCTCAGTCAGTTCATGGAACAAACAAATCCTCTCTCAGAAATCACACACAAGCGTCGTCTTTCAGCCCTCGGGCCTGGTGGATTAACTCGTGAACGTGCTGGTTTCGAAGTGCGTGACGTTCACGTTACTCACTACGGACGTATTTGTCCGATTGAAACTCCTGAAGGACCAAACATTGGTTTGATCTCTTCTCTTTCAACTTTTGCAAAAGTGAACGACTACGGATTTGTAGAAACTCCTTATCGTAAAGTTGAGAACAAAAAAATTACAGACCAAGTTCAATACTACTCAGCTCTTGAAGAAGAAAATCACACAATTGCGCAAGCAAACGTGGCGATGAATGAAAAAGGTGAAATCGCAGAAGAGTTCACTGAAGTTCGTCGTAACGGTGATCCAACTCTTGCAAAATCTGAAGACGTTGATTTGATGGACGTAAGTCCTAACCAACTCGTATCTGTTGCTGCTTCGTTGATTCCTTTCTTAGAAAACGACGATGCTAACCGATCTCTCATGGGTTCGAACATGCAACGCCAAGCAGTTCCTGTCCTCATCCCTCAAACTCCACTTGTTGGAACAGGTGTTGAGCGTGTTGTAGCTTCTGACTCAGGTGTAACTGTTGTTGCAAAATCAGACGGTATTGTTGAAGCCGTAGACGCTTCTCGTATCGTGGTTCGCACTGAAGGCAAACGCAAAGATGGTTCAGGTGCGGAAGTAGATATCTACAACCTCACTAAATACCGTCGTTCAAACCAAAATACTTGTATCAACCAACGTCCTATCATCAAACTCGGTGATCGCGTGACCAAAGGCGAAGTGATCGCTGACGGTCCTGCAACTGATTTGGGTGAATTGTCCTTAGGTCAAAACATTCTTGTGGCGTTCATGCCATGGGGTGGATACAACTTCGAAGACTCGATCCTTATCTCTGAAGGATTGTTGAAAGAAGATACCTTCACTTCAATTCACATTGAAGAATTTGAATGTATCGCTCGTGACACAAAACTCGGAAAAGAAGAAATCACTCGCGACATTCCAAATGTCGGCGAAGAAGCTCTTCGTAACCTCGACGCAACAGGTATCATTCGTATCGGTGCGGAAGTTACTCCTGGTGACATCCTCGTTGGTAAGATTACACCTAAAGGTGAAACTCAACTTTCTCCTGAAGAAAAGCTCCTCCGAGCGATCTTCGGTGAAAAAGCAGGTGACGTTCGCGACACAAGCTTAAGAGTTTCTCCGGGCGTTTACGGAACAGTTATTCAAGCGAATATCTTTAGCCGTGAAGGAATCGACAAAGACGAACGTTATCAACAAATCGTTCGTGACGAAGAAGAAAAACTCTTGAAAGACCAAGCGATTGAAATTTCAATCATTCGCCAAGCGACTCTCAAGAAAGTTAAAAAACTTCTTGTTGCTAAAGAAACAACTGGAAAATTATTGTCTGAAGACGGTGAAGTAGAACTCCTCAAAAAAGGATTGAAACTCGGCGCTGAAGACATCGACAACGTTCCTTTCAATTTGATTCGCCACATTCCTGTCGATGAAAAGGCAGAAGACGAATTGAACCGAATAATGGACTCTGTTGAAGAACAAATGGACTTGATCCGTATCGTCTTTAACGAGCGCATCGGTAAATTGAAAAAAGGTGACGAACTTCCTCCTGGAATCATCAAGATGGTTAAAGTTGCGATTGCAATCAAACGTAAACTTTCTATCGGTGACAAAATGGCGGGACGTCACGGAAACAAAGGGGTTATCTCGAAGATTCTCCCTGCCGAAGATATGCCATACCTTGCCGACGGAACTCCCGTTGACATCGTTCTCAATCCACTCGGCGTTCCTTCACGTATGAACGTGGGACAAATTTTGGAAACCCATTTGGGTTGGGCAGCTTGGGGCTTGGGCCGTAAGATTCAAGAGGCTCTTGATAAATACGACTACACTCAGATCCGTGACTTCTTAAAGAAAATCTTTGAAAGCGCTGCTCTTCAAAAATATGTGAACGAAGCAAGCGACGAAGAAATCAAACGCATTGCTTGGAGCTACCGTAAAGGTGTTCCTATGGCGTCTGCAGTCTTTGACCGCGCAAGTGAAAGCGACATTCACAAGATGCTTGATCTCGCTGGACTCCCTCAAGGCGGTCAAACAACTTTGTTTGACGGTCGCACAGGTGAGCCGTTCGATCACGAAGTCACAGTTGGAATCATGTACGTTCTCAAACTTCACCACTTGGTTGAAGACAAGATTCACGCTCGAAGTATTGGACCTTACAGCTTGGTCACTCAGCAACCGCTCGGTGGTAAAGCTCAGTTCGGTGGTCAGCGTCTTGGAGAAATGGAAGTGTGGGCACTCGAAGCATACGGAGCCGCTTATGGCTTGCAAGAAATGCTCACTGTAAAATCCGACGACGTCGCTGGTCGTACGCGTATGTACGAAGCGATTGTCAAAGGCGAAAACATTATGGAGCCTGGAATGCCAGAGTCGTTCAACGTACTCATGCATGAACTCAAGGCTCTCTACTTAAACTGTGAATTGCAGGAAAGGGTCTAAATGAAAGACTTACTAAACTTTTTTGACAAACCCACAGATCCTATTCGTTACGGCTCAATCAAAATCAGTCTGGCAAACCCAGAAATGGTTTTGAACTGGTCACACGGAGAGGTGAAGAAACCTGAAACGATCAACTACCGTACATTCAAGCCCGAAAAAGACGGTCTTTTCTGTGCGAAGATCTTTGGACCTATCAAAGATTACGAGTGTCTTTGCGGAAAATACAAGCGCATGAAGTATCGCGGAGTAATCTGCGAAAAGTGCGGTGTTGAAGTTACGCAAAGTAAAGTTCGTCGTGAGCGCATGGGACACATTCACCTTGTGACTCCTGTTGCACACGTTTGGTTCTTACGCTCTCTTCCTTCTCGTATAGGTCTCTTGCTCGACGTAAGTCTTAAAGAACTTGAGAGAGTTCTTTATTGTGAATCTTACTCAGTTACTGATCCAGGTGCGACGGAGTTGAAACTTGGTCAGATTTTGACCGAAGATCAACACAATGAAGCTCAAGAGAAATTTGGCGAAGATTCTTACAAGTGTGGAATGGGCGGCGATGCTGTTCGTGAATTGCTTCGTAAAGTTGACATCATCAAAGTAGGCGATGAAATTCGTAAAGATCTTGATGAATGTGAAAGCGATGCTCTTCGCAAGAAATTATCGAAGCGACTTAAAGTCGTCGAAGACTTCCGTGAATCAGGACAAACTCCTGAGCAAATGATGATGGAAGTTATTCCCGTGTTGCCTCCGGACCTTCGTCCATTGGTGCCATTGGACGGTGGACGTTTTGCAACATCAGACCTCAACGATCTCTATCGTCGAGTGATAAACCGTAACAACCGTTTACGTCGTTTGATCGAGCTCAACGCTCCAGACATCATCATTCGAAACGAAAAACGCATGCTTCAAGAAGCGGTTGACGCTCTCTTTGATAACGGTCGTCGTGGAAAAGTTTTCACAGGCCCGAATAAGCGTCCATTGCGCTCACTCTCTGATACCCTCAAAGGTAAATCAGGTCGTTTCCGTCAGAACTTGCTTGGTAAACGTGTCGACTACTCTGGTCGTTCCGTTATCGTTGCGGGTCCTGAATTGAAACTCCATCAGTGCGGCCTTCCTAAAAAGATGGCTTTGGAGCTTTTCAAACCTTTCATTTACAACAAGCTCGAAGAAAAGGGCTTTGTCACAACCATCAAATCTGCAAAGAAAATGGTGGAAAAAGAAAAAGAAGAAGTTTGGGATATTTTGGCCGATGTTGTGCGTGAACACCCTGTTCTCCTCAACCGTGCTCCAACTCTTCACCGTCTTGGTATCCAAGCATTTGAACCTGTTCTCGTAGAAGGTAAAGCGATTCAGCTTCACCCTCTCGTGTGCGCAGCCTTCAATGCGGACTTTGACGGGGACCAAATGGCCGTTCACGTTCCTCTCTCTGTAGAAGCTCAAATCGAAGCTCGTGTCTTAATGATGTCTACAAACAACATCTTGAAACCTGCCGACGGTAAACCGATCATCATGCCTTCGCATGATATCGTCTTGGGAATTTACTACATCACTCGTCAGCGCCCTGGCGCAACGGGAACAGGATCAATCTTTAAAGATCGCGCAGAAGTTCAAATGGCTTACGATCTTGGAGAAGTAGATGTTCAAGCAAGAATTCACTGTCGTATTCAAGGCAAACGCGTTGAAACAACTGTGGGTCGAGTTCTTTTCTCAGAAGTTGTTCCTGACGAAATTCCATTCGAAATTTACAACAAAACTATGTCGAAAAAAGATCTCGCTGAGTTACTCGACTACGCTTACCGACAAACAGGTCCAAAGCGTACCGTTCTCTTAGCAGATTCTATGAGAAGTATCGGATACCAATTTGGTACCAAAGCCGGAATTTCAATCGCAATGCGCGACATGGTGATTCCTGACAGCAAACATACTTTTATCGACAAAGCGTACACAGAAGTTCAAACAATCGAAAATCAATACACTGAAGGTCTCATCACAGACGGCGAGCGCTATAACAAAGTTATCGACATCTGGACTCAAGTATCTGAAGCCATCGCTTCAGATATGATGAAAAACCTAAGTAAGGCGACCATCACTCTTCCAGACGGAAAAACAGTTGAAACCCAAAGCTTCAACCCGATCTACGTTATGGCAGACTCTGGAGCCCGAGGTAGCCCTGCTCAGATTAAACAGCTTGCAGGTATGCGTGGATTGATGGCGAAACCTTCAGGTGAGATCATCGAGACACCGATCACAGCGAACTTCCGCGAAGGTCTAACAGTATTACAGTACTTCATCTCTACACACGGAGCGCGTAAAGGTTTGGCGGATACAGCCCTCAAAACTGCGAACTCTGGATACCTCACTCGTCGTCTCGTAGACGTTGCACAAGATGCCGTCATAACAGAACACGATTGTGGTGTTGAAGATGGAATCGAAATCAACGAGGCAAATCTTACAAGTGAGCTTTCTGAGAGCCTCGGAGAAGCTGTACTCGGTCGCGTTGTTCTTAAAGATGTGATCCATCCCTCTACAAACAAAATCATCGCGAAGAAAAACGAGATGATCAACGAACAAGTCATGTCTGATATTGAAGAATCTGGTGTGGATCGCGTCGCGATTCGCTCAGTTCTTACATGTAAAGCAATTCGCGGCATTTGCTCTTACTGCTATGGTCGTGACCTTGCTCGTGGCCACATTGTGAACATCGGTGAAGCTGTGGGCGTTATTGCTGCTCAGTCAATCGGTGAACCAGGTACTCAGCTCACAATGAGAACGTTCCATATCGGGGGTGCGGCGACTCGTCGTGCAGAACAAAGCTCTATCGAAGCTCGCTTTGATGGAACCTTGAAGTTTAGTAAAGCAACATTCGTGAAGAACAAAGAAGGTTCTCTCACAATCATGAACCGCAACAGCGAAATTATCTTGTTAGATGATGCGGGTCGTGAGCGTGACAGACAAAAATTGATCTACGGATCTAAAACTAAACTCCTAGATGGAGCGACTTTCAAAAAAGGTCAGATCCTAGTGGAGTGGGATCCTTACTCAATTCCAATTTTGACTGACAAACTCGGACAAGTTCACTTTGTGGACATGAAAGAAGGCATCACAATCGCCGAGAAACAAGACGAAGTCACAGGTCTTACTCGTCGTGCAATCATTGATCCGAAGAGTTCAACATTACGTCCTCGCATCGAGATCCTTGTAAACGGAGTTGCTGCATCAAGCTTTACAGTGCCTATTGGATCACTTGTAAACGTGAGCGATGGCGATACCGTTCAAGCCGGAGATGTTCTTGCGAAGATTCCTCGTGAATCTGGAAAAACAAAAGACATCACGGGTGGTCTCCCACGCGTTGCGGAGTTGTTCGAAGCACGTCGTCCTAAAGATTGCGCTATCATTGCGGAAATCGAAGGGACTGTGGCGTTCGGTAAAGACTCTAAGGGTAAACGTAAAGTTCTTCTCAACCCAATTGATGGTTCTGGAGAAGAACAACGCGAATACTTAATTCCAAAAGGTAAGCACGTTATCGTTCAAGAAGGCGACCTCCTCCAAAAAGGTGATCGCATCGTGGATGGCGCTGCTAACCCACATGATATCTTGGCTGTACTGGGCGAAAAGGCTCTCTCTAAATACCTCGTGGATGAAGTTCAAGAGGTTTATAGACTCCAAGGTGTGAAAATCAACGACAAGCACATTGAGACGATCGTTCGTCAAATGCTCCGTCGTGTGAAGATTAACGAATCTGGAGACACAAACCTCCTCGTGGGCGAAAGTGTCGACAAGATTGTTCTTCGCGAGACAAACCAAAAAGTGACCGACATCAATGGGAAACCTGCTAAAACAGAACCCCTTCTCTTGGGTATCACTCGCGCCAGCCTTTCAACCGAAAGCTGGGTATCAGCAGCTTCCTTCCAAGAAACCACTAAAGTCCTCACAGAAGCCTCTATTGCCGGCCGTGTAGACCACCTTCGTGGATTGAAGGAAAATGTCAGTATGGGACGCCTCATTCCTGCGGGAACTGGTATTAACCAATATCAGATGATTCGACCTGAAATGGACGCTGAAGAAGAAGCCTTGCCTGTAGGAAGAGCTTACCAAGCACCTCCTATCGAAGAGACCGAAGATTTCACTGATATAAGAAAAGGAGACAGTTAACCTTGAGAGACTGTCTTCCCTGTACTATTAACTTTAAAACATTAGGAAAGAAGTAAATTGAACTATGCCTACAATTAATCAACTTGTGCGCTTTGGACGCAACAAACAAAACGTTAAATCAAAGTCTCCAGCTTTGAAGAATTGCCCTCAAAAACGTGGAGTTTGTACTCGCGTTTATACAGCAACTCCAAAAAAACCTAACTCAGCTTTAAGAAAAGTTTGTCGTGTAAAACTCACAAACGGATATGAAGTATCAAGCTACATTCCAGGCGTAGGACACAACTTACAAGAACACTCTGTTGTTCTGATTCGCGGAGGCCGTGTCAAAGACCTTCCAGGTGTGCGTTACCACACTGTGCGCGGAACTCTCGACACTCAAGGTGTCGCCAATCGTAAACAAAGCCGCTCTAAATATGGCGCGAAAAAAGGAAAATAAAAAATGGCACGTAGACGTCACGCCGCAAAACGCGTAATTGTACCTGATCCTAAATTCCACGATAAAGTTGTTGCGAAATTTATCAACGACTTAATGGAAGACGGAAAGAAATCTACTGCGGAACGCATTTGTTACGGAGCTTTCGACATTCTCGAAAAGAAGTACAATGACGATCCCGTTAAAACTTTCAAAAAAGCTCTCAACAACGTGAAACCTAACGTCGAAGTTCGTTCACGTCGTGTGGGTGGAGCAACTTACCAAGTTCCTACTGAAGTACGTCCTGAGCGAAAGCAAACATTGGCTTCTCGTTGGATCATTAATTACGCTCTCGAAAGAAGCGGCAAAAACATGGTCGAAAAGCTCGCTGCTGAGTTGATTGATGCATCTGAAAACAAAGGTGGAGCAATCAAGAAGCGTGAAGACGTGCACAAGATGGCAGAAGCGAACAAAGCTTTCGCTCACTTCAAGTGGTAGTCTTTAAAGAAATAATTACTTAGTTTTTTGAAGCTTCGAAATATAAAGATCAAAAACTTTACGGGTATCAATCAAACTTTCGCTAAGGCTGAAGTTAGGTTGGTACCCGATTTGTTTTGTGGGACCCGAACTCACAATATCAAAAAATTCAGCATCAATAATTTTCACATTTCCTGATTGATCGATCCGAAATTGCAAATCATGTACATCAACCGACAAAGCAGAAAAAACTTCTCTCATTTCACGAAGAGTCTGCAGAGCCCTCTCTTTTGAACGAGGGTTATGAAAAGCAAAAACTTTAGATCTGGAAAAATGCTGTCCCTCAAAAAAGTCATATACTAAAGCCACCCTTCCCTCAGGAGTTTCATAGACTCCATAAAAACGTGGTCCCATTCCGATACTCGACAAATACCGAGCCCAGTTAATTTCATTTAAAACGTCCAAAGAGTTACGCGTTCCCAAAGAAAAAAAAGAACCAGACATGTTTGGGATTTTCACAAAAATCCTATCAGGGGGTGACCCGATTTTAGCAGAGAATAAATGCAAGAATCCTACGCCATCCCCACTCAAGCTTTGAATATCAAAGAGCCTAGAAGGATCGAAAGGCATCGCTGAAAAAGCCTCGTCCAAACTCCTAAAAGGTTTAAATTCCTTCAGCTTTTGACGAGCGAAAACAATCTTATCTCCATAAAGTGCTGAGTACCGAAAAAGAGTCATCTCCTCTCTAGAAAAAGAAGAAAGAAGAGAACGACAATTCTGAACAAGCTCCAAAGAAGAAGAAAAAGAAAAATTCAAAGAAAATAAAACGGCTGCGCTAAGTATGCGTTTTTTCATCTTCAAAGTTCACCCTAAAGTACTGTAAGCACCATGTTTCCATGAGCATCTTTTTTAAACATGTAAACACCCTTGCCTTTCAAGGGGAAAACCGTAACCAATTCGCCAAGCTTATAATTTCCTGTACACGACTGACTTCTACAAACAGCGACTCTCACCGTATAAAGCTCGCCATCCAACAAAAGATGCAATTCCTTATCAGAGAGTCCCTTTGCTGATGAGTCCACTCTACGCCTCCATGATTGATAGTAAATATCCGCATTGAGTGCATTAAAAAGAGTATCTGGATCCATCCATGGAGGGAAAAGACTGTGATCTTTTTTATCCCCAGCTTTTTTCATAATGGAGTTCACTCTTTCATGAGCAAGTTGCTCATGAAAATTCTTAGGAAAATACTCAGTCTCAATTAGCCATTGATGCATTTCTTTCCCCAAAGGATCATTAAAAAAGTGTCTTTTAATATGTGCTTCAACTTCTGGATTCAAAAGCCCAATCGTTGCATAAGAAGGATGTTCGGTGTTTAAAATTTCACCGCCCCCATCACGCGCCCTCAGGCGAGTTTTTAGTTGTGAAAAATCCATGGATTCGTAGTGAGACGAAACATCAAGAATCGTCTTTCTGGAGCGCTCCATTATTTCTTTCGGAGTTTCGGTACCCTGAGAAGAAAAACTTTTATCCAAAACACTCGGAAGAGTTTGATTAATAGAGTGACGAGCAGAGAGAACACTCTCTCTAATCTGAGAAAAATCAGCTGCAAATAGGCTCGTATAAGGCAAGGGACTTGCTTCGAGAGCATTTTCCAGCGGAGGGGTCTGATGCAATTCATCCATCACTTTCATGAGACGCTTTAAATAAGCTGCTTGATTGTGAATATAATCATGAAGACCGTCGGGGTCCTGCAAAACGACTTTTCGAGATACAAGACTGTTCAAATCACTGATTTCATCAGGCAAAAGGGCCACAGGATCAGACCATGGATCTCCCTTGTCTGAGAAGGAACTCAGTCGATGATGCTTACGAGTATCCGACATGCTTTCATCCAAAATATCTTCAGCAACAATCGGCTGCTCTTTAAGTTCACTAGATAATTTAAGAACATGTATACGGTCCGGAACATTCATTAAGTTTTTTTGAGCATAGTCTTCAATAAACTTTATTCTTTTTTCAACTTCTGCTGAATAAGCTTTTGTTCGGGGATCATTTTTTACTTTTTCTATTTCTCGAGCAATTTTGGCTTTTGTAGCTTTATATAAGTTTTCAAC
>JBAXJW010000011.1:0-15010 GCA_037137635.1 bacterium
TGATGATCACAGCACATGGTTCAACAGAGCTTGCTGTCGAGGCTATGAAAAAAGGGGCTTATGATTTTTTAACGAAGCCTTTCAAAATTGATGACGTTAAATTGCGTATTGAGAAAGCATTGGAGAATAGAGTTCTTGTTCAAGAAAACGTGCGCATGCGTAAAGAGTTGGGCGAGAAATATAGTTTTGCAAATATTGTAGGAGCGTCTTCTCCTATGATGAAAGTTTTTGATTTGATTAAGCGGACAGCTGCGACAAGCGCAAACGTATTGATCACCGGAGAATCGGGCACAGGTAAAGAACTTGTTGCAAAAGCTTTACATTTTAATTCGCCTGTAAAAGACGGACCCTTTTTAACGCTCAACTGCGGAGCTATCCCAGAGGATTTAATTGAAAGTGAACTCTTTGGTCATAAAAAAGGGTCTTTCACAGGAGCAATTAACGATAAGAAGGGCTACTTTGAAGTAGCCGATGGAGGCACCCTTTTTTTAGATGAAATTGGGGAGTTACCTCTCAGCTTACAAGCAGTTTTATTGCGAGTTCTCTCAGATGGAACTTTTACTCCAGTCGGTGCTACAGAAGTTTGCAAATCACAAGTTCGTGTGATTGCAGCAACCAATCGAGATCTTGAAGAAGAAGTTCAGAAAGAAAATTTTCGGGAAGATTTATTTTTTAGATTGAATGTCATTCATGTAAAAGTCCCCGCTTTGCGCGAACGTCGTGAGGATATTCCGATGCTTGTGAATCATTTTGTTGAAGATTTTTCTGCTCGTTTTGGGCGTCAAACCCAATCTCTTGCAAGTGAAACCATTGAAATGATGAAGGTATATAATTGGCCTGGAAACGTTCGTGAGCTTGAAAACGTTGTAGAGCGAATGATTGCTCTTGAAGCGGGCCCCAATCTTTTACCTGATTCCTTGCCTGCTCATATTCGTGAGCCTTTGAGGGCTCGTTTAGATTCTCTTCAAAACCATCTTGTGTGGAAGAAGAGTGGGGTTAAAATTGATGATGTACTCTCTCTTGTAGAACGAGAGTTTGTACTAAAGGCCCTTGAGGATTCAAAGGGTGTGCGCAAGGATGCGGCAAAGTTGCTTTCGATTACGATGCGCTCGCTGCGCTATCGTCTTGAAAAACTCGGCCTCACTTCGAGCGCCGAGGATGATGTGGCTTGAAAAAAACTATTTTCTTTTCAATATTTCTTTTTTGTTTAGCTCAGGGATTGGGGCAGTATTATTTTCCAACTTTTGATCCGAGGGGAAAAGAAGTTGAATCAAATAAGAAAAGAACTGAACTTTCTTATTACCAATTAAAGGGAAGTGTCTTGGGATCTTTTTCTTGGCCAGGGCTCACGGCTTTGGATTTTAGTTTGACGTGGCTGCGCATACTTGCAAGTACCGATGCGGAGGCTAGTATTGAGGGTGATTTTTCGTGGCTCTTTCATAAGCTAAGATTTCTTTCACAAATAATTCCCGGAGAAGACACTCGCTTTCAGTCAGCTATTTTGCCTTTTTTTGTAGTGATCGGAAAAGACATGGCTGGAGCGCAGTTACTTTTTAACGAAAAACTTGCTCGAGGCGAAGATCTTCAAGATTGGCGGGTTGCTTATTGGGCAGCTTTTCATGCTATGGAAAATTTAAACGAAAAAAAACTAGCTGGGGAGTTGTTTTTAAGGGCTTCAAAGGTAGTTGGATCACCTCATTATTTGCCAGCGCTTGGATTTCGGTTACTTCAGGGTGAAGAAGTACTTTCCAGTGGAGAGTTGAGAGGTGATGCTCTCAAAAAACTAAGCCCCGAGCTTCAAGAGAAGCTCAGGGCTTTAAGGCCGGAATGGTTTAATTAACTAAGATTTGGTTTAGTAACCAATTGTAGCATTTAGTAATACTTTTGCTTGGTTTATAGTCCATTCATCATAAGTAACAGTTGTATCAGCAGTTGATATTCTTCCTTTAGCATGAACTGTGAACACAGGATCAGCAGTTTTAGCAGCGACTGTAGAAAGAGTTAGGCCATCAGCTTTAGTTAATTTCGGATCTACAGCGCCCTTTATTCCAATTGTAGCTCTAACAAAAGTAGATGCACAAGCAGTACCAGCAACCGGTGCTGTTCCTAGTGATGTAGGGGCGCCTACAGCAGTTTGAAAACCAACAGAATAATATCTGGTAGGCCATGTTGTTGATGTTCCGCTGTTATAGTCAATTTTAGTTGGATCTGCAGTGTTATCTACACAACCATTTGCAGTTGGTACTCCGTCAGGAGCGTATCCAAGATATTTCAAGTAACTAGAATAAATAGAATATTCAACATAAAAAGCTTTTTCAGTACCATAGATTGCTGAAAGCTCTGTCTTAGCATTTGATTGTTTTGCCTTCGCTTGGAACTTAAGCAAGTTTGGAACAGCGACCGCAGCAAGAATACCGATAATCCCTACAACGACCATCAATTCGATAAGTGAAAAACCTTTGTTATTGTTTTTAATCATTAATTGTAACTCCTTAGACATTAGTTTAGCTGCTTTTTAACTGATCAAAAGTCAATTTTTGGTAAAGATTTCAAAATTTATTTTCCCGAAAGGGATCCTGAGAGTTCATCCTCAGCTGTCAACTTTTTGATGCTCTCTACACCTAAGATTCCAGTTTTATCCATTTTGACTCGAAAGAGCTTTAGAGTGCCTAATTCGCTAGATGCAAAATGATTGAGGGGCCTAATAGCAACTGCAATGTGAATAAAATAAACCCTATGTCCTAAATGACTTTCAATGCTTCCATCAGGTCTTAAGAGATGAAGCATTTTTGTAGGGTCATCCATCGAAGTTGTAAATCGATCAACTCTTATTCGCAGGACTTCTCGAATCCCCCAATGGTAGTGTTCTTTGAGCTCGAGAGATTTTAAATTTAATTTATAAATCTTTTTGTATTCAACAACATCTTCTTCAACCTCGGATTCAAGATCTGAGTCTCTGATAGAGTAGCGAAGCTCACGCACAACAGAAGGAAGCTCCTCTACAGAGCTCAAACGAATAAATTCTTCGACGTTCCCAAGGAATCTTTGATGTGAATTTTGTGAATAGCTCAGGTGAATTTTATAATCAGGAAAGTACTTTTGACTGCGTGTGAAAAAAAACTTTCGCGCGTAGTCTTTCATGATGTCTTTTACGACGTAGGCAAAAACAGCAACGGTTACAAAGGCAAAGGTTCCGATTCCGATATTTTGAGCCTGGCGGCTCATTTGATAATTTTGAACGATCAACGCAAACGCTGCTGCAATGGCTGCAGAAAGCCCGTAGACGGGGATGAGTAATCGACTTTCTCTAGATTTAAGATTTGCGCGCACAAAAAGAATTTTTTGAAAGTATTTTTTTAAAAGACTTGCGCGTCTGAGGTAGTGCTCTTCTTCTGCTTCTGCGTTTTTAACTCCATCAATTTGCAAAAAGTATCCAAGAGATTTTCGATGGTCGGCTTCTTTTTTGGCAAGATTCGGAATTGTATCTAATAAATGAGCTCCGTCATTTGTGATTTCACAATAATATTTAAGATGGCTCAGTAAACTCACATAGAGATGCGAGATGTACTCATCGAGTAAAAGTAAATCGTGATCAAAAGAATCAAAAGGAAAATCACGTGCACTTTTCCCCATGAGATGTCTTTGTTTGAGGAGCTTTCGATAATCTTCAATTAAATCTCTTGTATCTAAAAGATGATCAAACAGGTCGTTGTTTTTAAAGGCACGAACGATTCGGATTTGTTTTTTTAGGCTTTTAATTTCGTATTTTAAAAAAGCTTCTATTTCGAGCGCAAAAAATTTAAGGCTTTCTTCACTCAAGTGATGGGAGAGGAGCTCAAGTCTTTCTTTCACTCTGGCAAGTTTTGTGGGGCTTTGTGGATTTCCTGCGTGCGTATGCAGGCGCAAGTTGCTTTGCATCTGGCTTTTAAAAGCTTCGATGTCGAAGTTTTCTGAAAGGCCAAGAGAGGTGGGAAGCATGAATTGAGTATTCACTTCGAAGTCGCAGATGTTTTGACTCTGCACTTCACCATCAAAGCCTATTTGTAATTCAACTCGGTCGCTATCGTGTCGAGTTGCGCTCGCAAAAAAGAAGTTCACAAAATATAGGATAGCAAAAAAAATGAATATCCATAAATTCTGTGTGTTCTAGAAAGGTCAAGTTTATGATACCGTACACCTGTATGGCTAAATATGGGGGCCGATCTTCGGACTTAGGTCCGTCTGATTTAAGTCCGCGTCAAGCACAGCTTTTGTCGTTTATTGAAGAGGTGGTGGGTGAAGACCATCGTATGCCTTCTTATAGAGAAATGGCTAAGGCGCTTAAATTGTCGGCAGTGGGAAGTATTCAGGATTTAGTGAAAGCCCTCATTCAAAAAAAATATTTATCCAAGCAAGGGCGACATGTTCTTTTGTCATCCAAAAGACAGTCCTCAATTGTGCAGGTTCCCTTGGTGGGAGTGGTGGCTGCAGGATCGCTCACAGAAGCGATTGATCAGCATTTGGGAATGATGGCCTTTTCTCAAAACTTATTAAGTCCCAAAAAGAATTCCAAATTGTTCGCTCTTCGTGTGCAAGGAGAGAGCATGATTGAAGTTGGAATTTTTCATGGAGATTACGTCGTTGTGGACGCGGGCTGCGAAGCTCGATCTGGCGATACGGTTGTTGCACGTTTTCATGGGGAAGCCACCGTGAAAGATATCTTTTTTAAATCAAAAGAAATTATTCTTCGTCCGCGAAATAAAAACCTCAAAGACATTGTGATTTCTGATGAGCAAAGATCTGAACTCGAAGTTCTTGGAAAAGTTTTACTTGTTCAAAGAGTGTTGTCGTAATTTCAAATTCTTCCGCTCATAAGATCTGAGATCCAATGAGTGTTTGGGTTTTTTGCAAAGATTGTTTTAACTGCAACCATAATGGGGATTGCTAAGAACATTCCCACCACACCCCAAACGATTCCCCAAAACAAGAGAGAGAGAAGAATCACAATGGGATTAAAGTCGATAGAGTCTTTGAGGAGTTTTGTTTCTAAAAAACTTCCGATCGAAAATTGAAGAAAGCTTCCACCCGCTAAAACCGTCCAAAAGCTCATACCAAATCCATGTTCCAAAAAAGCAAGCGGCAGGGGTACGAGTACGGCGATGGCTGCGCCCACACTTGGAAGAAAGTTCAAGGCTCCTGAAAGAATGGCAATCGGAAAAGCTAGGTCGACTTTTGTGAGTGAAAGAAGAATCCACACCAAAATAATTGTGATCAGAGAAGCCATGACTTTGATCACAATGTATCGATTGATTTGAGAGCGAATTTCAATCCAAAGATTTGAGTAAGAGTTTTTTTTTGAGTCGTCTCCTCCAAAAATAAGAAAGATAAAAAAGACGAGGACAAGGAGAAGCTCTCCTAAGACGGTCATGAAGGATCCAGAAAGATTTTTGATCCAATCCACTAAAGGAAGATTGTTCACGATTTGGGGAAGTGAGGTGAGGTCTATTCCAAAGCCCAGTAAAGTGACTTTTGATTGTAAGTAGTAAATGCTTTCGGTGACCTTACTTGTGTATTCTTCGGCACGGGTAAAAAAATCGCGAAAAGAAACGACCAGAAAAAGTCCGAGCAAAAATGTTCCAACAAGACTTCCTCCAATCACAAGCGTAAGGGCTAAATTTCGGGGAAGTTTAAAGTGTCGATTGAGATAATCAATCGAGTTCGAAGCAAGAGCAAAGAGAAAAAGGGCGAGCGTGAGGGGAACTAAAAGGCTTTTGGTGTACACAAGAATAGCGGTGACGCAGATAAATATCAGGAGTCCTGCAGCCCAACGATAAAGAGATTGTGAACTATCCATAGACAACATCTTAGCAATGATTGGGCTTTGAGTGAGAGCTTTAGAAAGTCTTTTAGCGATTAGGGAGATAAATTGCTCGGGGCTGCTCCTCGCGAGGATGAGGGGGAGGAGGGGTATTCCATCACGTGGAGCAGACCGAGCTCGACGCAGTCGTGACACTCCTAACTCGGAGCGACACGTGCACCGTTCTCTTATTCAGTGCATTAAGAATGCCAAGTCAAGGAGATAATCCCAGAGGGATTTGTAGGATTGTTCGCGATTTGAGGACAAATAAGGAAGGCGCGCGTTAAGTATTTAAACAGCTTAGGTTTTTACGTTTTCTCAAGGTTTTAGATAAGTATCTGAGTTTTAACGCTTTGTTTCTTATTCTCTTGAGCCGTTCGTGTTTTGTAAGCCTTCGCCTTGGCGATTAGAGGGATCCATAGGCCCGCGTGCTTTGGTGTTTTTATGAGGCTCTTTGGGTTTACGTTTAGTTTTTTCGTAATAGCTCACGCCCCCTTCTTCCGTTTCAACTTCTTCTTTATAAGAGCCTTCTTTTACTTCCTCGGGTTGCTCTTTGTTTTTTTTATTTTCTGTTTTTGCAGAAAGAAAATTTATTCCCAAAAATAAAGGGAAGAAAAAAGTAAAAGAGGTTTTTGTTTTTGTATTTCTCATCGTGTACCTCATCCTAAGTGTGAGTGTAGACGGTTTAGGAACGATGAGTCTAGCGCGAGAAGTGAGCGAAAAAATATTATGTTATAAGAACAAGAATGAAGGCGAAAGTCGTATTGAGCGAGCTGCCCTTTCCACAAGATGTTTTTTTGCAAAAAGCAAAAGAGCTTTCTGAAAAAGTTTTTCTTATTCAGTCGACGAATCAAAAAGAAAATCTTTTGCGCAAAATCACTTGGGGCGAAGCGGCTGATGAAGCTCTTCGAATGGCAAGTGCCCTTAAAAAGATGAATTTAGCGCCTCGAAGTCACGTTGCGATTTTATCCAAGAATTGTGCACATTGGATTTTGGCTGATTTTGCCATTTGGCTCGCGGGCCATGTCTCTGTGCCTCTTTATCCTAATCTCACAACTGAAACTGCAAAGCTTATTTTTGAGCACAGTGATGTAAAAATGGTTTTTCTGGGAAAACTCGATAAAGCGGCAACAATGATGGCAGCTATTCCAGAGAACGTTTCGCGAATTTCTTTTCCAGATGTGAATGATGAGCAAAGCTTAAAGTGGGAAGAGCTTGTGAAAGCTCATCAACCTCTTTCTGAAAGTGAGATTCAAAGCTCTAAGCCAAACATAAAAGATCTAGCGACGATTGTTTACACTTCTGGCACAACCGGAAAGCCAAAGGGAGTCATGCATTCTTTTGAGGCTTTTTCTTTTGCGGCACTCAACGGAGTGAATCATTTGAGTTTAGGATCGCATGATCGAATGTTTTCTTATTTGCCTCTGGCACACGTGGCAGAACGCTTGCTTGTAGAGGGTTTTGCTCTTTATGCGGGAGCGAGTGTTTACTTTGCAGGAAACTTAGATCAATTTTCTCAAAACATAAAAGAGGCAAGCCCAACGGTTTTCTTAGCGGTTCCTCGAATCTGGACAAAGCTTCAACAGGGAATTCTTTCCAAATTTTCTCAAGAGAAATTAAATGTTCTTCTTTCACTCCCACTTGTTTCTTTTTTTGTAAAAAAGAAAGTTCAAAAATCTTTAGGTCTCGATCAAGTGACGTTGCCAGTAACGGGAGCGGCTCCTGTTTCAAGAGATTTATTAGAGTGGTTTGCAAAGCTTGGAATTGAGATTCAAGAAGCTTACGGCATGACAGAGAACCTTGCTTATTCTCATGCTCAATTAGCCAAAAAAATTAAATTAGGATCTGTGGGGCAACCCATGTTGGGAGTGGATGTTAAAATTAATTCTCAAGGCGAGGTCTTAGTGAAAAGCTTGGCCAACATGTTGGGATATTACAAAGATCCCGAGCAAACAGCGGCTGCTTTTGAAGAGGATTACTTGAAAACCGGCGACATGGGTGAAGTTGATGGCAAAGGATATTTGTCTTTGACGGGTCGAGTGAAGGATTTGTTTAAAACAGCCAAAGGAAAATACGTGGCGCCCAATCCCATTGAGTTGAAACTTTCCAATTCACCGTATGTTTCACAAGTTTGTGTGGTGGGACAGGGACTTTCACAGCCTTTAGCGGTTGCGATTTTTGCTCCTGGAGTTTCGCAGAAAAATAAAGAAGATATAAAAGCTGAATTAGAAAGTTTTCTAAAAGGAATTAATTCTAAGCTCGATCCTCATGAGCGCTTGAGTAAGCTTGTTTTTGTCGATGATGCGTGGAGTGTGGAGAATGAGTTTTTGACTCCTACACTTAAAATTAAGCGAAATCGTGTGGAGCAAAAATACGAAAGCTCTTTTGCAGGTTGGGAAAATCAACGCGATCGCATAATTATGTGAGAGATCATGTCGTAGCATGTTCGCTCAAGGCTTCAGCAAAAAAGTTTTTCTTGTGTAAGTACTTTGATCTTCTTTCGAAGATAATCACTCCTGCAACAACTCCTGCCGCCACAATTCCCACTTGAACAAAGCTTCCACCTTCTCCCATAGTTGAAAACACAGCGACAATCACGGCAAGTGAAATGGGGATGATTGAAAGGATTGTGAGTCCAAAGGTTTCAAGAGGAATCCGAAAAGGCCGAGCAAGATGAGGTTCTTTCTTTCGAAGAGCTACGAGGGCACAGAACTCAAGAGAGAGGCCTAGTGTGTAGAAAAGGATATCGACAACCATGAGTTTTCCAAGCGACAAGCTTGAAAAAACTGCAGCCAGTCCAGACATGATGAGAAGTGCTGTAATGGGTGATCCTTGAGGCGATGTTTTCGCAATGGCTTTGGGGAGCCAGCCATCTTTTGCCATCGCGGTGGGAAGTCGAGAAATGTAAAGAAGTTGGCTGTTGAAAAGTGCCCACGCAGAAAGAAGAGCGGCAACGCCTCCCAGGATTCCCAGCCAGCTTCCCGCAAGTTTTTCGGCAATTGCGGGCCAGCCTGCGCCTTCGCTCCAGTCTGTAGGAGTGGTCGTCGCTTTAAATCCTGCAAGCAAAGGCAGCAAGTAAGACAAGACAATGATTAAAAGAGAAACAGAGAGAGCACGAGGATAGTTTTTTTGAGGATTTTCAACTTCCGAAGCATAAGTCGAGACGTTGTCCCATCCACAGTAGTTCCACAGAACAACCGCAAGACCTGTTGCGATGGCTGCGGGAGTTGTGTGGGTGAGGTGATCTCCAGAGAAAGCATTTTTCAGCAAAGACCAATCTCCGTAAAAAAATCCACAGATTGTGAGGAGCAAGAATGGAAAGCTCACAAGCATCAAGTTTGCTAAAGCATTCGTGCCCACAGCTTGGGTGCCTCGTAAATTCATAAGAAGAGCGCCAATGATAAAAACAACGCAAATTCCCCAACGCAAGAGAGACATTTGAAAGGTTTCAGCTCCGAGTGTGGGAAAAAAGAATCCAAGATAAGTCACAAAAAGTACGGGATAAAGGGCAAGGTCTACAGCCGAGTAGCAGAGTGTCCACCAGCCTTCTTGAAAGCCCCAGAATTTTCCAAGACCACGTTTGACCCAAATATAGTAGCCACCTTCTTCGGGGATCGCAGTAGAGAGTTCAGCGACCATGAGAGCCACAGGTGCGGCCCACAAGAGAGGGAGTGCGATCACAAGAATAACTGACCAGGTAGCTCCCACGGCTCCCACCAGGGCTTCGAGTCCATAGGCTCCACCGGATACGGTAAAAAAGATTAAAGCGACTTGTTGCCAGAACCCTAATTTTTTTTTCATGTCGATGAAGCGGTTTTTAATCGCTTCATTTTATCTATGCAAGGCGCAGGATTTCTTTTTTATCTCGAATTTTTTATGCTCGATAAATTTCAGCTCTGGGGATAGTGTTTCAAATGTTTACAAATGAAAATTCATGAACATCAAGCCAAAGAACTTTTTCGAGAAACGGGAATTCCCACAACTATCGGAAAGGTAGCATTTTCAGTCGACGAGGCTCGCAAAGCTGCTCAAGAACTTTTCGATAAGGGCAACTCAGTTGTCGTGGTGAAAGCTCAAATCCATGCGGGAGGTCGCGGTAAGGCGGGAGGCGTGAAGCTGGCTCGCTCTGTTGATGAAGCGGTAAAACTTGCTGGAGAAATTTTGGGCAAAGTCCTTGTGACTCCGCAAACGGGTCCTCAAGGTCAAGAAGTTCGCCGTCTTTGGATTGAGTCAGGAAGTAAAATCGAAAAAGAATTTTATCTCTCCATGCTTGTTGATCGCAAAACTCAAGCCTTGAGTGTTTTAGCGGCAGCAGAAGGCGGAATGGATATCGAAGAGCTCGCTCATTCTCATCCCGAAAAAATCTTAAGCTTTTCTATTAGTCTTGTAAGTGGACCTAAAACTTTTCATGGAAGAAACTTGTCGCATTTCTTGGGTCTCGGTGAGGCTCATGTCGCGGAGTGCGCGCTCTTTTTACAAAAAATATATGAATTCTTTTGGAAGACAGATGCTTCCATGGTGGAAATCAATCCTCTTGCGCTTGTTTCTGAAGGAGCCACAAAAAAACTTCTCGCATTGGACGCAAAAGTTACCTTCGATGACAACGGAGTTTTCCGTCATCCAAAACTGAAAGAACTTTTTGATCCAACTGAAGTTGATGCAAAAGAATTAGAAGCTGCTAAGTATGACCTTAACTTCATCGCGCTTGATGGAAGCATCGGATGTATGGTGAACGGAGCGGGTCTTGCGATGGCGACTATGGACATCGTGAAAACTTACGGAGGCGAGCCTGCAAACTTTTTGGATGTTGGCGGTGGAGCCACTGCTGAAAAAGTTCGGGAAGCTTTCAAAATTATTTTGAAGGACCCTAAAGTAAAAGCGATTTTTGTGAATATCTTCGGCGGCATCATGAAGTGTGACGTCATCGCAGAAGGTATCATTTCTGCGAGTAAAGAAATTCAATTGCACGTTCCTCTTGTTGTAAGACTTGAGGGAACCAACGTTGATTTGGGTCGTAAGATGCTTGAAACAAGTGGACTCAAAATTCACACAGCTGTGACAATGGCTGAAGGCGCTGAAAAAGTTGTGAAAGCGATGAAGGGAAATTAAAGATGTCTGTTCTTGTTGGAAAAGAATCAATTGTTATCACTCAAGGAATTACTGGAAAAGCGGGGCTTTTTCACTCTCAGCAATGTCGTGATTACGGAACAAAGCTTGTTGGCGGAGTCACTCCCGGAAAAGGCGGCCAGAAAGTAGATAACTTTCACGTTTGGGATTCATGCGTAGAAGCAGTTGCGGCAGTCGGCGCGAATGTGAGCATGGTGTTTGTTCCCCCAGCAGCGGCAGCGGATTCCATCTTGGAAGCTTTTGAATCTGGCATACCTTTGGTGGTTGCGATCACAGAAGGAATTCCCGTTCTGGATATGATGCGAGTTAAGAAATACTTGGATCTTAAAAATTATGAATTAAGTCGCGAAGGCAAATCTCAACTTCGTTTGATCGGACCAAACTGTCCTGGAATTATCACTCCAGGGGCTGCAAAAATTGGAATTATGCCAGGCTACATTCATCGTCCAGGAAGCGTGGGCATTGTGTCTCGCTCTGGAACATTAACTTATGAAGCAGTTCACCAAGTCACTCAAATGGGTATGGGGCAAAGTACTTGTATCGGTATTGGTGGAGATCCTATTCAAGGAATGAATTTCATCGATGCTTTGGAATTGTTTAACAATGATCCAGGTACTGAGTCTGTCATCATGATTGGTGAAATCGGTGGTAGTGCCGAAGAAGAAGCAGCTGCTTGGATTAAAAAGAATATGAAAAAACCCGTTGCAGGATTTATTGCAGGTGTCACGGCTCCTCCAGGGCGTCGCATGGGTCATGCCGGAGCGATTATTTCGGGCGGTGGTGGAACAGCGAGTTCTAAGATTGAAGCGCTTATTGCCGCAGGAGCGACAGTTGCAAAAACTCCAGCAGATATGGGCACAGCTTTGAAGCAAGCTCTGCGCTAAAAGGGTTTTTCGGATAATTTGGGGAATAAGAGTGAGAAGTTATGAAACACTATTCAAAGATCTTTGTTTGTTTATTGTTTCTAGCGACACAGGTTTCTTTTTCTCAAAACAATTCCCTAATTTTTAAAGAAAATCTTTTAGATTATCTTCAAAACAAAACGGATACCGATGTTTTGCTTGTTCAAAAAGACGGTAAAGTTATTTTTGAATATTTCGCAAAAGATTGGGACTCTCAAAAAAGTCACGAACTCTGGTCAGTTACAAAATCTCTAACAAACATGCTCGTAGGAATTGCTGTTCATGAGAAAAGGCTAAGTCTTGATGAAAGTCTTTGTGACAAGCTTACTGAATACAAAGGGAGTCCTTATTGCCAAATTAAAGTGATTGATATTCTAAACCACAGCTCAGGCATTAAATGGAATGAGGTTTACGAAAAGTCGATCGTAGAATCATCTCCGATCTCTATGCTGTACGGAAAGGGAGCTCTTTCCACTGCTGATTTTGTGTTGTCTTTTCCTCATGTACTTGAAGCAAAGCCTGGAACTCGATGGATGTATTCATCAGGAGATACAAATCTTCTCACCAAAATTTTACAAAAATCTTATTCCAAACATGAATACGATGAACTTCCGTGGAAAAAATTTGCAGAGCCGTTGGGGATTGATTCCTTAACTTTTGAGCAAGATAAAAGCGGCGCCTTTGTGGGCGCAAGTTTTGGGTATCTCAATGCAGAAGATGCCTTGAAGTGGGGAAGCTTCTTGTTGAAGGGTGATGGAACCTGGAAGGGCCATGAAATTTTACCTAAAGATTGGATTAAATTTTCTACCGAAGTTCCGGAATCTTTTTTAAAGGGTCGAGTTGTGAGATCTCCACAGGAATTACCTGCCAGACAATTTTGGCCTAATCGAAAAATACCTTCACTGGGTGCAAGAAAACCCTGGAAAGATTTGCCCGAAGATTTTTTTGCGGCTCTTGGTCACTGGGGGCAGATGATTGGGGTTATGCCGTCTGAAAACTTGGTCGTCGTTCGTTTTGGAAGTGATAAAGAAGATGCTCGTAAATATCACGTTAATAACCTCATGCATCTGGTGTTGCAGTTTTTAAAAAACAAAAACCTTCCAGAGAGTTCAGCGATGGGCGGAAATCCTGAGCTTGTTTCAGAATACAAGCCAGGGCTTCGTTACAATAAATGGTGGCCCAAAATCTTTAAAGAAATCGACCTTTTTTCAAATTATCGAGCAAAAGATTATTGTTCGTGTCTTTATATCTTTGGCCAAAGTGAAGAGTACTGTCAGAAGCTTGTTGAAAACAAAAGTGTCCCGTCTTTTTTAGCTCCTATTCGTATTCATAGAGACTTAAAAGAAATTTTGGTTAATAGAGCCAAGTCCCATTATGTCTCAAAACGCTTAGGATGCGTTTTAGACTAGTTTTTTAGGTCTAGTTTCCACTTGAAACACGAGTTTTCCGATACCATAATAAGCTTGTATGCAAAATAATATCTTTGGTACTAAAGTTCGTGATCCTCAGGCCATGGTTACTGAACGCGCTCGCTTTATGAGTCGTGTATACGGATGGATGGCGATGGGACTCTTAACGACTGGTCTGATTGCTTTTTTTATTGGAACAAACGATAACCTAGCGATCTCCATTGCTCGAAGTAGGGGTCTTTTCTGGGTTCTTATTTTGGCTCAGTTTGGATCGGTTATATTTTTAACGGCAGCGATTAATAAAATTTCTTCTTTTACAGCAACAATGCTTTATGGTCTTTATGCGGCTCTAACGGGAGTTACCTTTTCGACTTTATTTTTGATTTACACTCACGAAAGTATCTATCAGGTTTTTGGCCTTACAAGTTTTGCTTTTGCGGGATTAAGTGCTTTTGGATATTTCACTAAAAAAGACTTAGGTCCTGTCGGATCTTTTTGCATCATGGGACTTTGGGGAATCATTGGATTATCTTTGCTCTCGTTCTTTTTCCCTTCATTGATGGGCGGTCAGATGAGTGTGGTTGTTTCCATCATTGGATTAATCGTTTTCTCTGGACTAACAGCTTATGATACTCAAAAAATTAAAGATGCTTATGTTGATAGTTCCAATGGGTCCCAAGCTGTTGAAAAAGCAGCGATTTTTGGAGCATTGATTCTTTATCTCGACTTCGTGAACCTCTTTCTCTATTTGCTTCGTTTTATGGGCGATAGTAGAAGAAAATAACCTTTTAAATGTCCTCTTCAAAATTGAATAACTTGTTTTTTTTAATTTCCTTTTTTTCTTTTCAAAGTTTTGCTTCTAATGCCTCCAATAAACCTAGTTGCCGCGACGTTTTAAGGGATTCTCATCGAATGGCTCAAAAAAATGAGTCTGATCAGAAAATCATTGCGTTTATTCTTCAAGAAAAAAGACTTCCTGCTGGAAAAGAGTGGGATGAAGTATTGGGTCATATACAGGCAAAATACTTCGGAACGGGAGCTTATCGTAATGGCTTTAGTGGAAGTCGTGCGAGAGTTTACAATTCACCTTCCGAGGCTTATGAGAGTCTGCTTGCAAAACTTCAGATTACAGAGCTTTTTTGGAAATCTTTAAATGAAACAGAACGCTTTGAGGTTTTGGAAGATCTTAAAGAAAAGGTTGCATACAATCGAATTATCTATAACCCAATTTATTTGGATAGTGATTTAGAGTTTCTTCAAAACAAGGCTCACGATTTAGTTATTAGGTTTATTGTTCTTCACAAAAGGCTTCCCCGCGGTCCGGAGTGGACAGATGTTTTGGGTAATCCCTCCAAATATTTTGGAAATGGGCGCTATGAAAAAATGGCTTCGAGTGGCGACGCTCGCTTACACGATTCTCCTCGGCATGCGTATGGTCGCTTGCTTATAAGACTTTTATCTTTTGATCGCCCGGATGTTTTATCATTCGAAGATCACATAAGAGTTTTGACTGAAATCGAAGAAAAAATCAGACGTCGTTTATAAAATTTTTAGTGCTTGTTAAAGCTTGAAGAACAAAAGTTTCTTTAAATAAAAATTCGCTTGGCGTCAGTTACTTGTAGGGATTTTTAATCTCTTTATAGTGGCCCGATGAAAAAGTTATCAATTTTGATAAGTCTTGCTTCCGCTTCTATTCCTTTTTCAAAAAATTCAGCCCATGCAATGGGGTATAGAAT
>JBAXJW010000012.1:0-14288 GCA_037137635.1 bacterium
CTTTTATTTGGACTCCTAAACAAGAAAGAACGCTTGGGGCTTAGCTGGAAAGGCTGGCTGTTTGGAATTTTTATATCCATAAGCTTATTTATTTTTTTTCTCAAAAATATTTATCCATTCTTAGCTCCTATCAATCGCATTGAAAGCAAGATTCTCGTAGTTGAGGGATGGGTTAATGATGAAAACATGAAACAAGCTGTTGAAGAATTTAAATCCTATAATTACGAACATATTTACGTCACGGGTGGCCCAATTGATACAGGGAGCTTTCTTTATGAATATAAAACATATGCTCACCTAGGAACAGATACACTCAAAAAACTAGGAATAGAATCAAAAAAAGTCACAGCAGTCCCAGGTCCCGGCACCGTTAAGGATCGGACCTTCACATCAGCACTAGCTCTAAAAAAATATTTTGAAGAAAATAAAATTGATTTAAAATCTTTCAACCTGTTTACAGTAGGACCTCACGCCAAACGCTCTCAACTCTTATTTGATTTAGCTTTTGAACATAAAGTTAAGATTGGAATAGTTGCTGCAAAACCCTTTTATTTTGATCCCCAATCATGGTGGACCTCAAGTGCAGGCGTCCGCACTCTTCTAAATGAATTGATCGCTTATCCTTATGCTTTATTTTTTAAATATACTCAAATTGGTTCTTTAACTGGCGGCATTTAATTTTCTCTAAAATCGTTTCTTGACAAACTATTTAAGTCTCCAATTCGCTCATATTTCGATATGACTCATTAAGTCTTTAAAAAGGAGTATTGGTGCAAAAATGAGGGTGCTGAAGTTCGTAGTTGTTGCTGCTGTTTTATTCATTGCAAATGGTGCTGAGGCTGGAAAATACCGCCCCTTTTACTACGCTTTCACGAATGGAGCTAAATTAGCCATTATCGACGGAGAAATTCACTACATGCCTCCTCCTGGAGATACTCAGATCAAAGAAAAGACCATCTCCTTAGGAGAAGATGAGGTCGTATTGCTCCCTGAGGGACTTTCGCAAAACAATAAAAATTCATCAGAAACTATTCTTAGCAAAGTTGGAGATACACCCCTTGTGCTGCAGACTCGCCCCGCTCAGGCCGTACCAGTCATGTGGACTGAAGGCATAAAAAACTCTCATACAGTAACCCGCAATTACCTTGGAATCATGACTCAAGACGGTAACTTCTTTAAATTTGAAGATGCAGTTCGAAGCCTGCCAGACCTAAAAGGTCAAAACATCAAAAGTTTTTCTTATGAAATCGTTGGCTTTAATGAGACAGCTTTCACAATTATTGCCATTGTTGGATTTGGGCAAAAACCACTTACACTTAACGAAGGGCATCCTTGGATTATAAATTTCAAGGGAACCAGTGTTGTTGCCACTAAACGCGTCCCTCTCAACTTTACCTATACATTTGATACACAATCCGATCTCCTTTTAGAAGCCAAAGAGGGCTCTAGCCTTCTTTTCATTGACCTTGAAAATCCCTCTAACTTTACGTTTGAAAACGCAAGAGATTATCCAGACTGGAGAAGCCAAAGCAAATATCACCCTCGTTTTGCCTTTGTAGACAATCAAAATAGAGAATGGGTTTCTGAATCGAATCCCAAAATCAATACTCTTACAAAAGATCCCGCTTCCGAAAATCAGGCCTTTTCTTCTAAAAAAAATAGTAAAAAAAATCAAAATAAAGGCGGAGGAAGTGGAATTCCTTCAATCAATACAGGCAATGGCGCCATGCCTGCCAATAAAGTCCTTGCTGAATTTGCTCGCAAATACGAAGCCACTGATATTCCTGATTTTGGGTTTACGGCAGATGACTTTAGAGCCTTGGCGATTCCTCTCTTCTCTGAAACAGGTGGAAGCGTTGTCGTTACCGGTGAATCAGGAGGAGGTAAATCGACCTTCCTTGAAGCCTTTGCGCGAAGTCTTCTGAACGGTGAATTCGCAGACAGAGGCGTACCCGCTGAAGATGTAGAAGTTTATCACTTTTCAGCTTCCGAAATTTCAAGCGGTTCTAAATATGTAGGAACGCTTGAAAGTAAAGTCGAAGCCATTATCAAATACGCTGAATGGGCGAGCAAAAATGGCAAACGAGTTTATTTTTTCATCGATGAAATTCATTCACTTGTAGGCCAAGGAACACATTCCGGAAATCACAATGACGTTTTCCACACACTCCTCACCCCTCTCTCAAAAGGATATTTAAAAATTGTTGCGACAACAACAGGTGATAACTACACCCAACTTGCGGCAAGACCCGATTTGGCAAGACGCCTTCCTCAGTGGCAACTTCCTCCTGTCGCTGAAAAAGAAGTTCCTCAAAAAATTGAACAGTGGATACAGGCTTATAATAAGCCCGAACTCAGCCGCGAACTCTTAGAATACATCAGCAATGTCGCGATTGAATTTGACTCAACAGGAGAACCCCTCAGCCGAGCAGCGCGACTCCTTGAGCGACTCTATGCTGAAGCTTCCTACGACGGATTAGATTTTGAAAATATAGAGACTCACAAAGAATACGTTCTTGAAGTGGCTTCTCGACTTTATGGATACAATGTCCAAAATTTTGCGATACAAGATCTTGATGCAAAACTGACTCAAATTGACGAATCTCTTAGCCACGTTGTGGGCTTTAGCGAAGTCAAAGAACGCGTAAAAAACTTTCTTATTCGCTCTGTGACTCGATCTCGAATCGCAGACAAATCAGACGGCCGGCTTCTTTTCATCAGCCCCTACGGACTTGGAAAAAGCACGACCGTTCAATCCATTGCAACGGCTCTTGGTCGCCCCTATGTGAGAATCCCTCTCAGTGCCTACACAGATCGCGAAATGCTTTATAGTGATATTGCTCGTGCAGCACTCAAAAACCCCTACTCTCTTCTTTTCTTTGACGAGTTAGGTGATGCACCTCGAGACATCATTATCGCGCTCAACAGCACACTTGATGATAAGAAAATTAGAGCTGACATCAATTATGGAAAAAACACAGGAGATCATAATAAAATTAGTGTCGATCTAAGCAGAACTTTTACCTGTGCTGCGACAAACTCTGGGTCAACCTTTATCGAAGAGCAAAGCTCTCAGGGAGCTAAATCCATGGGCTTTGCTGCAGAAGTTGCAAAATCAAATCCTCAAGAAGCAAAGATCAATATCGATATAGAAAAACTTAAAAAGCGCGCTTCTGAAGAGGGTCTTGTTCGAAGCTTGATTGACCGCTTTGAAGTGATCCCTGTTCTTTATTATTCGTCAGAAGATTTTCGAGAAATATTGAAACAACACTTTATTTCAACGATTCACAACGTAAATACCAAAAACCAAAAAAACCTCGTGATTGAGGATGCCCTCAGAGAGTCACTTTTAGATCAACTTATGGCGAAGCATTATACAAAAAACGCTTCACCACGAAGTGCTATAAAAGAGCTTGTTGAGACCATTGAAAATTATTTTGCCTATCAAACAACAAGAGAAGTTGCTCCTAAAGCAGCCGAGATCATGAAAAGATCGTGCCTGGCTTTGCTTCGTTAGACCGAAGATTTTAGATCTTAAATTTACTTTAAAGTATTTGCTCTAGCGTTAGACACAACTAGACAAACTTGATTCTTAATTTTCGCACGTCTATAAGCGGAGATGGGAGCAAAGGGTGTGAAGAGTCACAGCAAACAGCTGCTCTTGATAGGGGGATTATTTTGAAAAAATTTAAATCATTAATCATCGGCTTAGGGTTTTTCACTCTGTGCCTCAATTCTTTTGCGCGCGATTTTGCAACTGCAAAAAAAACTAGATTTAATATCTGGCCGCAAATTGTTTTCACTCAAGGAGCAGATTTTGCAAACTTTGATTATACGATTTCTCAAACTCGAGATTCTGTCCGAAAACAATTTTGGAGCGAACTCAACGGGACACTTTTGAATCCCATGCTTCTTGCAAAGCAAGATGCTTCAGCTTTAGCCCCTATCCTTGCACAAATCCTTCTCACTTTTGACCAAGTTCACAAACAACACGTGAACGATGCTTATGAAGGCGTTTCTCAAAGTTTAGAAGGCTTGTTGAAAGCAAGCTTTGATCAACAGATTGCTAACTTTGGAATCAGAGAACAAAAGGTCCGTTTTTCTGCGGGCCCCAACCTCTCTCAAGCGATCGCTGCTGCCGCTCAATCTGGTAAAACCATTTCCCTAGAAGCTGCTTTGGAAGCCATGACCGACATTGACTACATCATGTACGGAAACGTAAACATCGCTTCACCAGGCTACGTGAACATCACATTAACTCTTCAAGACTATAGATCAGGCGATACACGAACATTTACCCACGCTGGAGAGATTCAATCCGCAATCACGGCTCTTGGACAACAACTCTTTAGCTTTTTCTATAGCAATACATATGAAGAGTGGATCAATCCTCAACCTAATTTAAAATGGCTACCCTCGCCTCCCGGAAAACATTATTATGATGCAGGATTTGCAATTAGTTTCTGTAATTCACAAGGAGCAAGACTACCTTATTCCTTGGAACTGATGCTTGCAGGCTCCCTCTCTCAATATCAAGAAGGTGGAATTACGCTTGCTCCAAGCGAAACGTATATTGTAGCAGACAAGAAAAAAATTAATGATCAGTATTATTTTCACACTGATCAATATGGAGCAACAGGAGGGCCTGTACGTCCAGACGGAGGAATGTCTCGTTTTTGGTGTGTGAAGGGTGAACCCATCGATAACGTTCGTTACATTGAAGGACTCTACAAGATTCTCAGGCACTCTAAAGACTCTCCAGAGATCGCCAGAGCTGTGAGATACATTCTCAATCAAATGCAAGACCCTGCAATGCTTGATATCTGGCCCACAGACTTTGATAGTATTTCAGAAGCAGAAAATGTCTTACGTAAAAACGGATATTACCTCTAAGAATTAAAATAAAATCTAAAACAAAAAGAGGGATCGTGCACTTTAACCGGCACGATCCCTCTTTTTTTATTTTTAACTTATAATTTATTTCTTATTCATTCGGAGAATAGATATACAACCAAAAGCGGCTCCCACTTTTTTGAGAGTCTCTACTTTCTTAGAAACCAATTCCTTACCTGTATCCCACACATAGTTGAAAGCTTTTTGGCCATGGAAAGCGAGCATATAAAGCCCAATACCCTCCAGGGTTCCAATAGCTGTTTTTGCCAACCAAGGCTGATTCACCTGGCTATGAGCAAACAAATACGTTCCATAAAGAGTCGTTGTCCAGGCAAAGAAGAAGGTAATCATTTTATTCATCTTTGAATTATATGCGTTTCCAAAGCTTGGATTTCTCAAACTAAACTGAAGCAAAGACAAAGCGTTCATCTGAATATCCGAAGCTAAGTCTTTAGCAGAAGCACCCAACTCAACCTGAGCATCTGCAATCACCTGATCGAGAGCTTGAACCTTGCGCATCTGAATTTTTTCTTTTTCGCTGTCTCCAATTTTTTCATAATCAGCAAAGATCACCTCATGCACATCCGCCAAAGCCTTTTCAAGTTTCAAACGAACGAGAGATTCTTGTGAATGCTCCTTATTCTCCAAAAGACGTTGATTCAGTTGCAAAGTGTTTGATCTTAAAAACTTCAAACTTTCATGCGCTGAAGAAGGCAATGTATTTTCCGCATAGGAATCCAAAAGATCTACGGTTGCCGACAATAACTCACCCGTCGTACTTCCCTGTCTTAAACGTTTTAAGAGCTTTGTCTTTTTATCTGAAAAAGCTTCTGTTCGTGTAGAAATTTCTTGAAGAGCCGCATCTTGACCGTTATTTGCGAAATCCCACAAAAGACCAAAGTACCAGTGAGCCATAAAATAGGCCCAGGTAGAAGCCAAGAACGATTGGCCAACCGAAAGATCCGTTGAAAGACAACGAGTTGTGACTCCCCACAAGAAATAACTTTGAATCGAAAAGAGTCTGCGTTTAAATGTCTTCCAAAAAAAGAATCCGTAATTTTGTTTTCTTAAATCGGCAGCATTTCGTGCCCAGCGAGCAAGAGTTGAAAAAGGGCCCTCTTGTCGCTCAAGTCCTTCACTCATCAAACGATCCAAGTCTGGCATCGCTTCTTGAGCGTTTTGAGCTCCTTTGTAATCGTAAGCCAAAGCATAACTCGAAGGAGCGTTGATGTTGTACAATCGAACTTGGTCGACCATATCGCCCAAGTGGTTTTTATTGGTCCACAAAAACCCATGAGGATCTGCCGCTAAAGCTTTTACGTTTCCAAGATCAGCACGCGTTCCAAAAAACGGAATCTGCCAAACACTTAATGCGACATCAGCTGTAAACTGATTGTAGAAAAGATTGGTCACAAAGTTACTTGGATGCCCGTGCTTTAAAAAATCAACCGCATCTAAGCCGTAAGTTGCAAATTCGCGCAACTGACTTTGATACCAACTCTTAAAAGAAGATCGAGCAAAAATTAAATTTTTACGAAGAGAAGACATGTTCTGTAGTTTTTCGCAGACAAGCCTCGCCTTTTCATAAAGAGCGCCAATTTCTTCTTTTGAAAGAGATCGAAGATCCGCAATTCCTTCTTTGTGTTTTAAAGAAATCATTTCTGCAGAAATTTCCTGACCTAGATAGAGCCATTTTGATCGGAACTCTTTATCTTTAATGAGTTCCTTCAACTTAACTTCGTTAATATCTTCAAGCCTTAAGTTTGCTAAAGCCGCAACAAGTGATGGATCTTGACCATAGGAATCCGCTGCGATTTGAAAGGCAATCGCACTCGACAAAGAAAGCCGACGACGTTTTTCATTTGCCATGATCTGAAGCGCACGTTCTCTTGTTTCTTGAGTCGCAGCTTTTCCAAATCCAATTCTGACAGATCGAGGACCTTTATTTCCATGACCCTCATTCATAAGTTGTTTGCCGACAGGATCAGATTCTTTCAAACGAATAAGTGTGAAAGGATTGATTCCATGGCGCATAGCCTCTGTCATCAAAGGCTGCTTCAACACACGAGCTAATCCGTGAATAAACAAAGGCATTGTTAAAGAATAAATACGCATTCCCAATGTACCGAGAGCACGCTTCACACCCACGCCCCTTAAAGAAGCCGGACCAAATTTATCCAAAGCTCTTCCGATTAAGTTCGTAACCGGAACGAGAAAAGATAAAGAAAGAGTACTTAAAATCGCAACGTCTGCATAATTTGGGTTTTTAAAAATATCGATAAAGTTAGAAAGCTTGTCGTACAACGCAATACGAGCCTGAAACAAATAAGCCTCAGGAGAAGAAGCCGTTGCAATACCTGCTAATCCGATAAAAGCCGAAATCTTAAAGAGATTCCCTGGAGAAAGCGTTGTTCGTAAGTTATTCCAAACCGCTTCACGAATCGCTCTAAATTTAGATTCTTGCTTTTCAAGTGACTCACCTTCTAAGCCAGATTCTTTTTTCTGCTTTTCTGCAAGAGCCGCATGATTTTTTAAAGCTTCTTCATAGCTAAAAGCAAAACGAGATCGCTCCGCATCCGAAAGTTTAAGCTCTTCTCTCAAGCCTTGGCTTTGAGAAGCTCTTCCAATTAAATCGGCCAATGTTGAACTTGGAATCGAATAAAGAGCATCTAAAGCACCATGAGCTTCGAGATGACTCTGCAAAGAAGCCGCATTTTTGCGAATCACTGGATCAGAAGCCAATTTTGCAAGTGTAGGAACTTTATCAATCGAAGATTTTCTTTCTGCTGGTTGCTCAACCAATAAAATTGCATCGTTTGGCCCCTCAGACGGGAGCAATAAAGCAAGAGAACTGAGCCTTGCAAAAACAATCATCCCAAGAGCATCTCGGTCGATATTGGCCAATAAAGTTTTCTCGCCCGCTCCATTGTCAGAGAAAACAAGCAAGTTCTTCATTCGAAAAAGAGCTTTCGACTGGTCCTTCATCGACTCTGGCAACGCAGGAAGCGCTGTTGTAGGAGTCACCCATTCCATAGAGATATTTTGATGAAGAGTTGAAAGTCTTACTGAATCCACAATCGGCAAAGGTGATTTTAAAAACTGCTTTCTTACAAAAGCATGGTCCATGACATGAATTTCGTTCGCTGTATCTAAGACAACCACAAAATCATTATCGAAAATAATATTTTTAGGTTTAATTTCTGGAATAACAAATTGCCCCTTAAGCTGCCCTTGCTCATAAACCTTAAGAGCAAACTCTCCTGAATCTGTCTGTCCGTATTTCACAGAAGAATTGAATTCAGGTGGAATAAAAGAATTTAAATTAACCGGAGTCTCTCCGTTAAAAAGAACTGTTCGAGTTACTTTTCCTTCATTATCTAGAACCTCGAAACGCTGTTCACGCAAACCGAGAATCCGAGTCTCATGAAGGTCCTCTGTCATTTTGGCAAACGAACCTGAATCAAAGAGATCAATCGCTTTATCAAGTTCTTGAATGGCATCCGCAACAAGCTTTTCTTCGGATGTTGAGTTTGAAGTCTCCTCAAGTCCTGATGCATGAGCTAAAACACGCCCACTAAAGAGAGGGTGAATATCTGAAGCGAGTATCGAAAATACGATAAAAGCAGAGGTGAAACGACGAAACACGGATGATCTTAAAACATTCATCATGAGGATGAAGGATTTTAACAGATTACGGCCTAAATAAGAAGAAATTTCGTCTTCTTAAAGTCTAAAAAAATGGTCCAAAATTAAAGACTTAGCGCCTTTTCTAGCTCGAGTGTTTAAAAGATCTACAAAAACATAGAACAAAGGCTTCCTTAATCCTGTCCATCGCCTTTTTTCTGAAGAAGCATTCCAAAGAGAACAAAGAGCAATCCCACAATAAGCGCAATTTTTATCAATGCGCTTAAGTCAACTTTTGAACAACCACCTTTGCCCCCACTTTCCTTGTTGGAGCCGTAAAGTTCTTTTTGCTTTTGTAATTCTTCGTCGCCCTGTTTTTCTTTATTTTTTCCTTTTTCTTTGGCCTCTTGGGTTTCACCAGATTTCTTTGATTTTTCTTTTGCATCGTCCCCTAACGAACCCTCACTTCGAATAGCCGTATTTACTTTTCGGCGACCACGACCTCCAGAACCATCTTCGCTATCGGACCCTTCGATTCCATCATCCCCTTGGCCACTACTTTTCGCGCGTGAATTATTTTTTCCATTTTTTGAATTATTGAGAGCTAAGTTTTGTGGAGAACCCGGCGCACCAGAACGTCCACCACCGGCATTATCCCCTTCGCCAGAGGTATCACCCCCGCCCGCATCGGCTCCCTTAGCCTTATCTTTAGGACTTCCCGCAGTGTTGCCACTATTTAAAGCTCCGTCAGTCTGGCCTCCGTTTAAGGATCCATCGCCTTGATTTGCATCACCTGAATTCGATTTTGATCCAGCACCGCTATTCACTCCACCAGCAGTGTTTCCACCGATATTCCCATATTTGCCGCCAAACCAAGCAAGAGGAATTCCTAAGTTCTTTTGTTGAACAACATCTGTATACTGAGTTTTTCGAGAGGTGAAGTCAGACAAAAGACCTTTGATTCGCTTTTGGTATACGCTCAGCAAAAGTCCCACCACCAAAGCTGTTAGCAACAAATATTCAACTGTGGCCTGACCAAAAGATTTTTTCATGAAGCTTTTTTCATCTTGGGCTATTTCATGTCGGCTAACTTTTTAGTTAAGCCTCCAAAAGCTCCATTCGACATTACAAGAGCAACAACTTTCTCTCTTGATTTTTTCCATTCTACAAACTCTTCAAACAATTCATCTGTACTTTTTTTAGAAATAGCTTTTTGAGTTTCTCCCTTGCCCACCAACTCTTTCACCAAATCATGGACCTTAAGACGCTCATTTTCAGGAACATTTAGCTTGGTCGCTTCTTGAATAAAAACAGAATGCGCTTGTTTAAAAGATTTTACAAAATCAGCGTAAAGAGTGTTGCGAGCCGATGTCGCTGATCGTGGCTCAAAAAAAGCTGCTACTTCAAAGGTCGGGTATTTTTCGCGAACTGCTGCGATCGTTTCTTTGATCGCTGTGGGGTGATGAGCGAAGTCATCAATCACAATGTAAGTGTTGGAGTCGGTCAAAACATCTTGCCTTCGAGCAACACCCCTAAAAGTTCTCAAAACTTCTTGAAAATCACTTAACTTCTTTAAATGACCTGAAGCATGCAAAACACCTAAGTTACCAAGAGCATTTAAGAGATTATGCTTCCCAAGCATTGGGCTAAAAAAAGTTGCTTTTTCACCCTGAGCGCGAATTTCGAATTTTAAACCAAACTCTTTTCCATTCCAAGGCAAAGAAGCTCGCTCCCAATTCAAAAGACAATAATCAGAATCAGGATCTTCTCCATAACGAAAAACTTTTTTGTTTTGGGCCTTCAAACTCACTGCAATTTTCTCAACACTTGTTGGACGAGGAGCGGACAACTGATCAACGAGCAACCAGCCCTGAGAAGTTAACTGAGCCAGCTTCAAGAAACTATTTTCTATTTGTTCAACAGTTGAAAATATATCTGCATGATCAAATTCAATTCCTGTTCCCACGACCCACGTCGGACGATAGTGTAAAAACTTAGATTCCTTATCCCAATACGCTGTATCGTACTCGTCGCCTTCACTCACAAAAACACTTGATCCCCAGTGAGAGCCGCATTCAAAGTTTTTAGGAATTCCTCCTATGAAAAACCCTGGGTCTTTTCTTAAAACTTCAAAAGCCCAAGCAAGTAACGAAGTTGTCGTTGTTTTTCCGTGAGTTCCTGCCACAACAAAACTTTCTCGCTCAGCAATTACGAAATGACCGATTGCCTCGGGAAAACTCATTTTCTTGAGAAGTCCTTTCACAACAAGCTTTTCCATTTCTTGAGCTTCTAAATTTGTACGAGAAATAGCATTTCCTACGATCACCACATCCGGATATTTTTGCTCAATTCCCCAGCTAGATCCGCTTAAATTCTCAGGATCAAAAGTTGCCTTCAAAGGAATTTTTTGAGCCTCTAAAAAAGTGCTCATCGGAGGATAAAGCGGTCCATCACTTCCTGTGACTTTTGCACCTGAATTTTTAAAAAGTCCCGCAAGGGCACCCATACCCGTTCCGCCTATAGCTAAGAAATGAACCCAAGGCACTTCACCAGATTTTTTTTGAATACCAATAGATGCTAAGTCCAAGATTTTTGATCTGCTAAAGTTTTCCATAATTCTCTTCTATTATTTTGCCAGAGAAGAGAGAAGAATTTTACTCGTAAATGACGAATTTCTTCCATTGAAGCTTCTTGGTGAGAAGGATAGATGCGATTCGTTAAAAGTGTTCCACCCAAATTTAGAGCGGGATCCCACCAAAGAGCCGTTCCTGTATATCCAAGATGACCAAGAACTGTATCCGCCGAAGCACCCTTACCAGCTTGAGTATCCTGACCGGTTGGTCGATCCCATCCACACCAAAAACGATGTGTGTGCTGAGGTGAAAAATAACATTTTACTTTTGAACTCAGCAGCTCACTTGACTGCCAACTTTTCATCAACGCAAGCCAGCTCCAAACACCTGCAGACGTTCCAAAAAGTCCTGCATGAGGAGCCACTTGCTGCATAAACAAGGCATTGTCATCGTTCACCTCGCCCTCTTGATGACGCTTTTCCGTTGGGCAAACTTTAATGTTTCGAATTAACGGACCAAAGAAAAGATCATTTTTGGGAAGATGATATTTAACTTTAAAAGCTTCCCACAACTGTGAGAGATCTTTTTTGGACAGCGATTCTAGCAAGGCTCCCAAAACCCAAAAGTTGAGGTCAGAATAAATTGTTTCTTTATCTGGTAAGGACTGAATTCCATCGTTATGAATTTTTTTAAAAATGCTTTCCCACATTTCCTGACGATTTAAAGGCGAGCACTTACGGTTTTTGTGAGTACTAAGCTCAATGTGAGGCTTTAAACCAGAACGATGATCCCAGAGCTGAGCAACCGTCAACTCCGAGAGAGGAGCTTTCAAATGAGGAAGCAAAGAGGCTAGTTTTTTTTCTCTAAACTCTAAAAGGTCGATTGATTTTGTGAGGCAATAATCAACAAGCAAAGAACCCGTGACAATAACTTTAGTAAGAGAGGCTAAATCAAAAAAAATATCTTTCGCTTCTGCTGCTCGTCCCCAACCGGCATGAAATTCCGCTCGATCTAGGCCCAAACTTCCCGCACAAGCCACCCCTGTTTCGATCATAATGAATCAGTTAACAGAATAACTCGGGTCCTATACAAGCGCTAGAGAGACCCCATCAAATAATTGAATGCGAGCTTAGCTCTTGAAACGTAAAAAAATCATTCGACCGCGACCACTCAAAATTAAAATGCGCTGGCCATCTGAAAAAGGACGAGAAACGATTCCCTCACCTAAATACTTTTCTTCAATAAGAGTGCCCTTTTTAAGATCAATCAAATGAACTCCAAAACGTGTTGAAACAAACATTCCCACACCTTTTTTGAGTTCCACAATATCACCAGCCAACCCTTTTTGATCTAAAGTCATTTCCCACAGAAGCTTCTTCGTCGAAAGCTGATACTTTCGAACGCTTCCATTTTGTGTCGAATAAGTAATGCTTCCTTCGTTAAAATCAACCAAAGGCAAGAAACCAGACGCATCTGGAAAACTATCAATCGAAGAACCGTCCGAAGTTTTTACAACTTGAATGGAAAAATCAGGCAAAGCGACATAAAGAGTTGATCCATCTGGAGAAAGAACGGGCTCCGTATCCGCATCTTGAAAACGACCTTTGCGATTGAAAGCTCTTTCCCAAATCGTTTCACCCGTTGCAGAATTAAGAGCCAACAGTACACCGTCTGAAAAACCTAGATACAACTTAGAACCATCTGCACTCAAAACACCTGCAGTATTTCCTCGAAGGGACCAGTAAAAAGTAGCCGCCGGAGAAGGCCGACGAAGTGTCCAAAGTTCCTGACCACTCTCTGAATTCAACGCCCACAAAACGTTATCTGCAGTTGCGACATAAAGTTTTGAAGCTCCATAAACAAGATTCCCCAAAGATTCAGCACTCAATTTTTTGCGCCAAAGCTCTTCGCCTTTGTTCAAGGAATAACAATAAACAAAACCATCCAATGCCCCTACAAAAACTCGATCGCCTTCAACAACGGGCCGGGAAGCGACACCGACTTTATAGGTTTTCTTCCATTTAAAACTGCCGTTTTGAGTATCAAAACGACCAAAAGATCCCCCTATGGTTCCCACAAGGAAGTCAGTCGGAGACACTTGAGTAAGGCCTGCAAAAGAGCCTAAACTTGCTCCACGATTGTTTAAAGCGCCTCTTTCGATCTCAACTTCTCCTAACCCCTGAATGAGAGAGTGAGTCTTTTCACTCTTAGGAACAGTAAGTTTGTGCGTAGAGCATCCTGTAAAAATCAAAGCGAAGAGGAAAGAAACTTTCTTCATTAGCGAACCAATCCTGCCTCATAAACTCGAGCGGCTTGCTCGTAATAAGTTCCCGGAAAATCCGTTTCAAGTTTTTTCACGAGAGTCTCAATCTCTTTATCTCTTGAAAGAGCTTTTAAAATCCTCACTCTTGCAAGAATCGACTCAGCAGCAATCATCGTTTTTTCATTTTTTGAAAGTTCTTCAAAATAACTTAAAGCCTCTGTTTTTTTATTCATGGACTCAAGAGTGTACCCTTTTCCAAGTTGCGCAGTTAAGGTCAAAACATCAGAAGGCAAATTGTTTCCAAACTTAATCACATCTTCAAAGTTTTTGAGGGCTGAATCATATTTTGCCTCTAAAAAATCAAGAGAAGCCAGACGTATACGACTTGATTGAGCCGCATTCGTTTTTGGAAATTCCGCAACAATCTCGCTGAGGGTTTTTCTCATCTTATCTTTTTTATCTTGAGACCATTCCATTCGAAGCTTTACAAATTCTTGGCTAAAAAGACGCGCATTAGACTTGAGTCCTTCGCCCTCTGCTTTTTCAACTTCAAAAAGCTTTTCAGTCGCTAACTTTTCAGTTTTGTCAGACTGTTCTTTTACAACATATTTCCCAAAAGAGATTGCCATCACAAGAAGTGCAGCACCCACAAATAAGGTCCAAAAACGTTTACTCTCTAAAACACTGAGGATGCTTTGCTGAAAAGGTGTCAATTGATTGTCCATAAAATGCGAGGCTACCATGACATATTCATGCTTTCAGCTAGCTAGGAGTTAAAAAACTTTTCCAAGAATGGTTATAATAACCCTATGCGGCCTTTTAGAAAGTTAAAATATTTTCTCCTCGCAGGAGTTTTTCTCAACACACTCTCCCTTTATGCACAAGAAAACATGAATGGGAATCTCTACGATGACTACACTGCCTTTGACAGCGAC
>JBAXJW010000013.1:0-14153 GCA_037137635.1 bacterium
CAACAGTTGGATCCTTAAGGCGTGTCACAATCTTTTCAACATAAGGACGTAAAACCTTTGCACGAGCAACAGTTGTACGAATACGACCGTCACGAACAAGGCCTCTTAATAAATTTCTAAGAAGAGCTACGCGGTGCCCCGTTTTCACTCCAAGTCTACGACTACGTGCTAAGTGTCTCATGTTTAGTTACCACCTTTACGATCGCGAAGTCTTTCAGCAATTGCTTCAGGAGGTAAGTCGATTGCAATACCAAGTCCCAAGCCCATTTCAGAAAGAATATCTTTGATTTCATTGAGTGACTTACGACCAAAGTTTTTCGTACGGAGCATTTCTGCTTCTGACTTCGTCACAAGTTCATAAATATAACGAATGTTTGCATTCTGTAAGCAGTTTGCACTTCGAACAGAAAGCTCAAGCTCCTCTACACTCTTGAAGAGGTTTTCGTTCACATCGCCTTTGCCTGAATCTTTCTTCACTTCAACAACTTCAATACCTTCATCGAAGTTAATGAAAATGCTCACTTGATCTTTTAAGATCTTCGCCGCATAAGCAAGACCCAACTCTGGAGACAAAGAACCGTCCGTCCAGATATCCATCGTTAAACGATCGTAATCTGTCCAACTTCCTACACGTGAATTTGAAACAGAGTAATTCACACGAGTCACAGGAGAAAAAATACTATCAACACCAATTGTTCCGATAGGAGAATTTTCTTCTTTGTTACGTTCTGCAGGAATATACCCACGACCCCACTTCACAACGATTTCGCCGCGAATGTGAGCATCTTTGCCTAAAGTTGCAATGTGATGATCAGGGTTCAACACGTGAACACTGCTATCAACTGCTAAATCTTTAGCTGTTAAAACTCCTGGACCTTTTTTATCCAAGAAAATAGTTTTTGTTTTTGTTCCGACAAGTTTTAAACGAACACCTTTTAAATTAAGAACGATATCCGCCATGTCTTCTGTCACATCGTTAAGGCTTGCAAACTCATGTAAAACTCCTTCGAATTTTACACTTGTGACAGCACAGCCTTGAAGCGAGCTTAACAAAATTCTACGAAGTCCGTTTCCAATTGTGTGGCCATATCCACGCTCCAAAGGACGCGCAATAAAGCGACCATACGTAGGAGTAAGAGAACCCTTTTCAATTTCAATTGCTTTAGGCTTGATGAGACTTGCCCAGTTTTCTTGAACCATTGTCATAAATTACTCTCTCTCCTTATACACGACGTCTTTTAGGTGGACGGCAACCATTATGGGGAATAGGTGTTACATCTTTAATTTGAGTAACACGAAGGCCGACAGTCGCAAGAGCTCTCAAAGCAGATTCACGACCTGCTCCAGGCCCCTTCACTTCAACAGCGATTGATCTCATACCTGCATCGAAAGCAAGTTGAGCCACTTCAGCTGCAGCGACTTGTGCTGCAAAAGGCGTACTCTTACGTGCACCTTTAAATCCCTTTTTGCCACAAGTACTCCAGAAAAGTGAGTTTCCTGCAGGATCTGCAATAGTAACGATAGTGTTATTGAAAGAAGCGTTGATGTGACAAACTCCCACTGAAGGAACTTTCACTGTACGCTTTTTTGCATTTGTATTTTGTGCTGCTTTTTTTTGTTCGTTCGTTGCCATAATTATCCTACTTCAATGTCTTCACTGAAACTTTACCTGCAACTGTCTTACGAGGACCTTTGCGTGTACGTGAGTTTGATCGAGTTCTTTGTCCGCGCACAGGCAATCCTTTGCGATGACGTAATCCGCGATAAGTATGAAGATCGATGAGACGCTTGATGTTCATTCCGACCTTACGACGAAGATCGCCTTCAACAGAAGTTCCTTTTTCTAAATATTCACGAATTTTTGCAACAATCTCTTCTGATAATTGATCTGATTTTGTTTCAGGAGAAATATCGAGATCAGACAACATTTTTTTTGCAGTTGTTTTTCCAATCCCGTGAACATACGTGAGGGCAATGTCTATACGTTTATTTCTTGGTAAATCGACTCCAGCTATACGCGCCATTTTTTTATTCCTTAACCTTGCTTCTGCTTATGTTTTTTATTCGTGCAGATGACTCGCAGGATGCCTGCTCTACGCACGATTTGACATTTGTCACAAATCTTTTTTACTGATGCTCTTACTTTCATATTCTTCCCTTACAAAAATCTTTTAAATCCCGAAAAATCAAAGTCTATATTGTTATCTTCAATAGCTACCCAGTCAACCCTGGTGTGAGCTCTTTAACCTTCATTTCCATAGCACTGGTAACCGCTTTTACGGCCCCTGTGCCATCAAATTTCAAATGGGGATACCCACCCTTTTGAATTTCGATCATCATCTCGGCCAGACCCTTTTGATAAATATCATAACGGCCTCCAACCACCTCTGAAAGATCATCTGGACGTTGAATAAGCTCTCCGCCATCCTCATCACAACGACCCGCCACTTTAGGGGGCTTTGTTTTAAGGTGGTAGACAGCTCCAGAACGTGGATTAACCAAACGCCCTGAAACACGGTCCACAATCACAGATTTAGGAACCTCTAGCTCAAAGAAAATAGGGCCTTTCAGCTTTGTTTCCTCTATGAGCTTTACAAGGTTCTTCACCTGAACCCCATTTCTAGGGTATCCATCCAAAAGCAAACAAAGGGGCTGCTTTTCAGCAACGACCTTCATTAATTGGCTTTTCAAAACTTCATAGGTCAACTCGTCAGAAACGAGTTTTCCCGAACTAATGACCGATTCAACTTCCAAACCAATCGGAGTTTTTTGAGCAATCTCACTTCGAAAAAGATCTCCAGTCGCAAGATGTTGGACAGCCCGAAGACTTTTAGCCAACTCCTTACCCTGGGTTCCCTTTCCCGACCCGGGAGGTCCCAAAAAAACAACGACCGTAGCAGGCAAACTCATGTGACTTACGCTCGTCGGCCTCGCAAGCGAGCTTGCTTTAAAAACCCATCATAATTCTGCTGCATTAAATGCGCTTGAATCTGACTGATTGTATCCAAGGCAACACCCACCAAAATGAGAAGTGTTGTACCGCCAAAGTAAAAATCGACTTTGAAAGCTTGAATTAAAATCGTAGGGAAGACACAAACAGCTGCAATATAAATTGCTCCCGAAAAAGTAAGACGTGTAATAATTGAATCTAAAAAGTCAGAAGTTGCTTTACCGGGTCTAATTCCAGGAATATAGCCACCTGATTTTTTTAAGTTCTCAGACAAATCACTCGGATTTGTTGTGATTGCTGTATAAAAAAAGCAAAAGAAAATAATTAAAACAACGTAACAAATCTGGAAAAGCATTCCACTTGGAGTAAATGAATTCGCGTCAAACTTGATCCCCCAGCTGCTTAACAATTCAAGAACAACTGTTGGCAACATAGAAATCGCGGTCGCAGGAAAAAGAAGCAATGTATTTGCAAAAATGGGAGGAATAACTCCTGCACCGTTGATTCGCAAAGGCAAATGACTTTCTTGTCCGCCGTAAACATTTCGACCCACAACTCGTCTTGTATATTGAATAGGAACCTTTCGGTATCCTTGTTCCATAAAAACGATAAAGGCAACAACGGCAACCATCACCAATGCAAGGAGAATAACTGCGCCAATGCTCACTTGATCATTTTGAAACGACAAATACAATTTATTCACACCACTTAAGAATGAAGAAGCAATACCTACGAAAATAAGGATACTAGATCCATTTCCGATACCACGTTCTGTGATTTGCTCACCAATCCACATAGTGAAGACCGCACCTGTTGCGAGAAGCAAAGTCGTAAGCAATCGAGCACTCAATCCTAAATCAGAAAAGATAGGTTGATGAGATTGTGGACTAAACTGTCCTTGCAACTGAGTTGAAATCACGAATGCTTGGATAAGTGCAATACCCACAGTTAAATAACGAGTGTATTGAGTGATCTGTCTTCTGCCGTGCTCTCCTTCTTTCTGAAGTTGCTCAACACTGGGAAACATAATTGTCGCCAACTGCATGATGATACTTGCAGAAATATAAGGAGAAATACCTAAACCTAAAATCGAAAGTTGCTGAAGAGCTCCACCCGAAAACAAGTTCATAAGACCGAAAATAGTTTTTGAATTTTTGGCATCAAACAGTTCCGTTAACGCCTGGCTATTTACACCAGGAGTTGGAATGTGCACCCCAATCTTGAACACTAAAACCAAACCGAAAAGCCAGAGAAGTCGAGTTCTGAGATTGCTATCCATGCTTTATTTTTTGACCTTCTTTGCTTTCTTCACGCGTGGACGAGCACCGTCCATCAAAGGAATAATTGTGACGCTCACACCTTTTGCTTCCAAAGCTTTTTTCACACCTTCACTGATGTGATGCGCTTCTAATGAAGCAGGAAGTTTTGCAGGAATACGGCCACCAAAAACACTCACTCGAGCGCGTGGTTTAGGACGTAAAGCCTTTGGCATAAGATCTTTTACTGTTAATTTTTGTCCAGCATAATCAACCAACTCAGCAACGTTGACTCGGCAATCGAGCAACTTAAGTGGGCTATTAAAACCAACTTTAGGCATTCTTCTTTGAAGAGGAACCTGACCACCTTCAAACATAGGATGAACTTGACCACCGCTGCGAGCTTTTTGTCCTTTATGACCTTTACCTGCAGTTTTACCAAGACCCGAACCGATACCTAAACCTTTACGTTTCTTGGGATGATTACTTCCGATAGGAGCTTTTAAATTATGTAACTTAAACATGTTTCACCTCTAGCCATTGAATGACTGAACGAAGCATTCCGCGAACCGCTTGGTTATCAGGCAAAGTATTTGTTTTTCCACATTTACCAAGGCCTAAAGCCAAAAGCGTTTTCACGTGTTGACCACGTGAACGAGTTGAACTGCGAACTTGTCTCACAAAAATATTTATTCCAGATGTTTGTGAGCGAGCTACTTTTGCAGCCACTTTCTTTTCTGATTTTTTTTCAGTTGTCATATTTCACTTTATCCTTAATTTTTAAGGAGTCCCTTTAAGTTGACCCTGATAACGCTCAAGAGTTTTTAATTTCAAAAGACCATCTACGGTTGCTTTTAAAACATTGTGAGCATTGTTTGATCCAATACATTTTGTGAGGACGTTTTTAACACCTGCACATTCCATCACTGCACGAACGGCAGCTCCGGCAATCACACCTGTCCCTGTTGAAGCAGGAAGCATTATAACTTTACCGCAACCAAACTTTCCGGTGATTGTGTGAGGAATCGTATCGTTAATCACAGGAACTTGAACCAAGTTTTTCTTAGCTTGTTCTCCCGCTTTACGAATAGCATCGGGAACTTCGCCCGACTTACCTAATCCGATTCCAACTTGACCCTTACGGTCTCCCACAACAACAATTGCGTTGAAACTGAATCGACGGCCACCTTTTACAACTTTCGCCACTCGTCCGATATGGACAACGCGGTCTACAAAGCCTTGTTCATCATTTGATTTATTTTGTTTATCTTGAATCGCCATTCGTTCAATCCTCTAAAAATCTAATCCGGCTTCGCGAGCACCTGCTGCGAAAGCTGCAATTTTTCCGTGATAGATATACCCACCTCGATCGAAAACTACTCTTGTAATTCCCCTGGCTTTAGCTTGTTCAGCAATTTTTTTACCAAGATCTGTTGCATGAGTTTTGTTTGCAGTTTCTTTTGTAGGAGTTCTTAATCCTAAAAGAGTTTTTGCTGCATCATCATCAACCAACTGAACCTCAAGACCACGATTCGTGCGAAGAACACAAAGACGAGGACGCTCAAGCGTTCCACTCAATTTTTTGCGTATACGCTCGTGACGCTTGACTCTTGCTTGGAGTTTCGCGGACGTTCTTTTATGCATTTGTCTTGCCATAATTATTTACCTATTTAGCTCCTGAAGCAGCTGATTTACCTGCTTTACGTTTAATGACTTCGTTCATGTAACGAATTCCCTTACCTTGATAAGGTTCAGGAGGACGAACAGCTCTAATCTTAGAAGCTGTATCACCCAAAAGTCCTTTATCAGGACACTGAAGGACCACAATAGTGTTTCCTTCAACCTTTGCAGTCACGGTAGCAGGAAGAGGGAAATCTACTTGATGAGAATAACCCACAGTTAAGTTAAGAGTTGTGCCCTTAACAACTGCACGGAAACCGACACCTTTAATTTCAAGCTTACGCTCAAAGCCTTCTGCTACACCTTTGACTGAATTAAAAATCAACGTGCGCACAAGACCGTGTTTTGCTTTTTGTTCTGCTTCGTCTGAAGAGCGAGTGACTTGTAGTTTGCCACTTTCAACGCTCACACCAATTCCATTTGGAATATCGACAGAAAGTTTTCCTTTAGGACCTTCAAGTTTAACCTTGCCTTGATCAACAGCTACTTTAACAGCTGTTGGAACAGCAACGGATAGTTTTCCAAGTCGTGACATACCAGCTCCTACCAGACTGAACAGAGGTGCTCGCCGCCCATGCGGCTCTTACGAGCATCTTTATCCGTCATAATTCCTTTAGATGTAGAAATAATCGCAACACCGAAGCCACTCATAACTTTTGGAAAAGTTGCCATGTTTACATAGCGACGAAGGCCTGGTTTAGAGACTCTTTTCAATGATTTAATAAGAGGCTTACGAATATCGCCGTTTTCGTACTTCAAGAAGACGCGAAGATAAGTTCTTCCTTCTACGTCAACTTCTTTTACGCTTTTGACATAACCTTCTGACGCAAGAATGTTTGCAACGGATTGATTCATCTTTGTCTTCGTTACGTCGACACGGATTTTACGTGCAGTACCTGCATTACGAATTCGGGTTAAAAAATCTGCTAATTGATCAGTTATCATAGGCTATTTTCCAGTCTCCTGTCTTCGGAAAGGAAAGTTAAACTCTTTAAGCAAAGTAATTGCGTCTTCATCATTCGTAGCTGTTGTTCCGATTGTGATGTTAAATCCGCGAATCTTATCTACTTTGTCGTAGTTAATTTCAGGGAAAACCGTATGTTCTTTAATCCCTAAAGAATAATTTCCACGTCCATCGAAACTCTTTTCAGGAAATCCCTTGAAGTCTCGAATACGAGGACAAGCGATATTAATGAAACGATCTAAGAAATCATACATACGCTCACGACGAAGAGTAATTACACAACCAAGGTTAATCCCTTCACGAAGTTTAAAGTTAGAAATCGCTTTCTTAGCTTTTGTAATCGCTGCTTTCTGTCCAGTAATGTTTGTTAACTCTTCAGCCAAACCTTCGAGAGCTTTGGGATTCAAAAGAGCTTCCTTTAATGAACAGGAAATAACGACCTTGCTAATCTTGGGCACTTGCATAACGTTTTTGAATTTGCCCGAAGCGATAAGCTTTGTGCGAATTTCGTTATTGTAAGCAACCTTCAAGCGAGACTGATACTTTTGAGTATTTTTTGCTGCGTCTGCCATAAATTACTTCTTTCTTTCTCCTGAAAAAACACGTTCTTTTTTATCGCCGACCATTTTAAAGCCAACGCGTCCGAGTTTTTTTCCGTGAGAATCGCAAACTTGAAATTTGCAAGCTGGCCACCAACGAAGTTGTTCGATGATGCCACCTTTTGGATTTTGTTGACTAGGCTTCACATGTTTTTTAACAGTTCCAATGCCTTCAACTTGAATTTTTGAGTCTTTGTTACGAACAGCAAGAACTTTACCTTTTTGACCAAGGCAAGATCCTGACAAAGCAACAACTGTGTCGCCCTTCTTAAGGTGTTTTACGCGATCACTAATCATAAAACCTCCATAGCAAGTGATACAATTTTGTTACTTGCTGTACTACGAAGCTCTCTTGCAACAGGACCAAACACGCGAGTTCCAATAGGTTCCGCTGCTGGATTGATTAAAACTGCTGCATTGTCATCGAAACGAATATAACTACCGTCTGGACGACGAACTTCTTTACGAGTTCGAACGATGATGGCTTTAACAACATCACCTTTACGAATTTTTGATTCGGGAGTTGCTGCTTTTACAGAACAAACAATCACGTCACCCAAACTTGCGTAACGTCGACGAGTTCCACCAAGAACCTTGATGCATTTTACAACTTTTGCACCAGAGTTATCAGCAACGTTTAATTCACTTGTGTGCTGAATCATAACTTAAGCCACTCCCTCTTGAAGCTCGACTGCTTGTTGAACCTTCTTCAACACTTTTAACAAACGATACTTCTTGTCTTTAGAAAGAGGTCGACATTCACTGAAAAGAATTTGATCGCCAATGCCCACATCGTTAGCCTCTGTATGCACTTTGTATTTCTTTTCTTTGAATACGATCTTTCCTGTACGACCTTCTTGAAATTGACGAGTGACAGTCACAACAAGTGTTTTCTGCATTTTGTTGCTATTAACTGTTCCTTCAAATGTTCTTGCCGACATAATCTTTACCTCTAGTTAAGCTGAGCCAGATATTTCTGGAGCTCGGCTTTCTTGCGACGATATTCCTTGAGGCTAGGAGCCTGAATGTTAAATCGTATCGCAAGTAATTCCTTTTTTACTTGTTTAGCTTGAGCAGCAAGACTCTTACGGTCGAGAGTTGAAAGATCAATCTCGCCCTTATCTGCTTTGACTGCTTTTTTAGCAGGAGCTTTTTTAGGAGCTGCTGCTTTTTTAGCTTTGCTTTTAGTTACTTTAGCGGTTTTTTTAGCTGCCATAATGTTCTCTCTTCACTCCGTCTTTACAAAATCAACTCTGATCGTGATACAAGACGAGTTTTAATGGGAAGTTTATGGAGTGCGAGAGTGAATGCTTTGTAAGCAATTTCTTTTGTCACGCCTTCCATTTCGAACAACATTGTTCCTGGTTTAACAGGAGCTACCCATAACTCTGGATTACCCTTACCGCTACCCATACGAGTTTCAGCAGGCTTTTTAGTGACAGGTTTTTGAGGGAAAATTCGAATCCAAACTTTTCCACCACGTTTAATACTTCTGGTCATCGCAATACGGCTTGCTTCAATTTGACGAGCTGTAATCCAACCGGGCTCTACACACTGTAAACCAAACTCACCGAAGTCGAGCTTGTTACAACGAGTGGCCTTACCTGCGAGGTGACCCTTGTGAGCCTTACGAAACTTAACTCTTTTTGGTGCTAACATTTCATCTTCTCCTTAAATAGGTAACCCTGCAGCGCTTGCAGCTTGAGCAGAAGCGATTGCGCCTCCGCGTGTACGTCCTAAGCGAGTTCTCATATCGATTTCGCCTTTATAAACCCATACTTTAATTCCGATAATTCCAGCTTTCGTCATCGCTTCTGCGAATCCATAATCAATATCTGCACGAAGTGTGTGCAAAGGAATAGATCCTTCAGCATACTTGTCCGAACGAGCGATTTCAGATCCACCTAAACGGCCAGAAACTCTTATCTTGATTCCTTCAACGCCAAACTTTACAGCTTGTTGAATCGCTTTTTTCATTGCGCGACGATAAGCTACACGACGTTCAATTTGATTTGCAATGCTTTCTGCAATCAATTGGGAATCAGCTTCAGCTTTACGAACTTCTGTAACGTTCAAAAAGACTTCTTCAACTGGCTTCTTGATCTTCTTCGCAATATCTGTGCGAAGTTGTTCGATACCAGCGCCTTTTTTACCAATCGCAATACCCGGACGAGCCGAGAATACGTTTACACGAAGCTTTGAAGCTGTTCTTTCGATTTCAATTTTGCTCACGCCTGAATTGAAAAGTTTTTCTTTTACAAAACGACGAAGAACAAAATCCTCAGATAAGTTACGTCCGAATTCTTTTTCTGAATACCAACGTGATTTCCAAGGCTTAGTTACACCGATACGAAATCCGGTAGGATGTGTCTTCTGACCCATGATTTATCCCTCACTGCCTTTCTCGCTTTTTTTAGCGGAGGCTTTGGTTGATTTTTTTGCCTTTGCTGGAGCTTTTTTAGCTCCTGTCTTCTCAGCTAGCTTCATTGTTATATGTGAAGTACGAGTAAGACGTTGGTCAGTACGGCCTTGTGAACGAGACATCCAACGCTTGATACGTGGACCCTCATCAACACGAAGTTCACTTACGTAAAGTCTCTCAATATCCGCAACGCCTTTTTGTTCAGCATTGCTTGTTGCAGACTTTAATAATTTGTAAATGATTTTGGCTGCTTTTTTATTCTCAAGAATGAGCAGACGGCTTGCTTCTTCAAGAGTTTTACCACGAACGAGATCTGCAACGAGTCGTGCTCTGAAAGGAGACACTCCTACGAAGCTAAGCTTTGCGTGTGATGCAGAAGGGATTAATTGATTATTTTTCATATCTTCATCCTTCCTTATCAGCTCGCACTTGCTTTTTTGTCGCCTGGTGTATGACCACCAAACTGACGAGTTGGAGCAAATTCGCCGAAACGATGCCCAACCATGTTTTCACTCACATAGAGAGGAACAAACTTCTTGCCATTGTGAACAGCAAAGCTAAGTCCCACAGCATCTGGAGTAATTGTTGAAGCTCTTGACCATGTTTTAATCACAGTCTTTTTGCTACCCTCTTTACGAGCTTTTGTAATTTTCTCTACAAGAGAATTATGTACGAACGGTCCTTTTTTTAGTGAACGTGCCATATAATCTTACCTACCGCCTGTTTGTTTACCGCGCGGACGTCCTTTCAAGATGAAAGAGTCAGTGCGTTTATTATTACGAGTCTTAAAGCCTTTAGCTGGTTGACCCCAAGGAGAAACTGGATGACGACCACCTTTTGTGCGACCTTCACCACCACCATGAGGGTGATCAACTGGGTTCATTGTTGTTCCGCGATTGTGAGGACGTTTTCCGACCCAACGAACACGACCCGCTTTACCAATCACAACACCTTCGTGCTCAGTATTTCCAACTTGGCCGATGGTTGCGAAGCAATTCATATTGATCAAACGAACTTCACCACTTGGCAAACGAACCTGAGCGTAAATTCCTTCTCGACCCAACAACTGAGCTTCAACCCCAGCTGAGCGTACAATTTTAGCTCCACCGCCTGGATTCAATTCAATTGCATGAATGCTTGAACCTACAGGAATATTCAAGAGAGGAAGTGCATTACCCGGCTTGATATCCGCTTGCGGTCCAGTTTCAACTTTGTCGCCTTTTTTGAGGCCGACAGGAGCGAGAATAAATCCCTTTGCTCCGTTTGCGTAGTTTAACAATGCCAAACGCGCGCTGCGGTTTGGATCATAATAAAGACCTTCGACTTCAGCAGGAACTCCGATGTGCTCTCTGCGAAAATCAACAAGACGATATTTGCGCTTGTGACCGCCGCCACGAAAACGACTTGTAATATGTCCATAGTTATTGCGACCGCCCTGACTACTCTTTTTTGCAACAAGAGAGCGCGGAGGCGCTTTGCTTTCAAGCTCAGAAAAATTTGCCATGGTTTTTTCACGCATGGCTGGTGATGTTGGATTAAACGTCTTCATAGCTACCTCTTACTTGAGCTCCAAACGCTTGCCCTCAGGAAGTCTCAAATAAGCTTTTTTAAAACTTTGAGGAGCAATCACTGAAAACTTGTTTTTCTTTTCTTTTTTACGAAAATTCACGATACGAACGCTCAAAGGTTTGATTCCAAACACTGATTGAACAGCTTTCGCGATTTGCACTTTGTTCATTTTTTGATCGACCAAAACAGCCACATCATTGTGCTTCTTTTCAAGACGCGCTGACTTTTCAGTCACGATGGGTTGAATAAGTCCGTCGACAATAGTCTTCATATTATTTCGCTCCAAACTGCTTTACGAAAGCTTCGTAAGCGGGTTTTGTAAAAACAAGACAATCTGCCTTGATGAAATCAAGCGGTGTCCACTTTTCTTCAGTGAGCAAGTCTGCTTTACGCAAGTTGCGAACACTCTTCACAGCAGCCGCTTCTGTTTTTCCACTCATAACAAATCCCACTCGAGCAGAGTCGAGTTGAAGACTGTGAATGAAACTCTTGATAGCTGAAGTCTTAGGAGCTTCTGATTTCCAATCGAGGATGTGGATTTGCCCACTTCCCGCACGATCAGAAAGAACAGTTGCCAATGCTGTTTGGCGAACCTTGCGGTTAACCTTGAACTTACCGTTCACAGGCATTGGTCCGAACACAACGCCACCACCTACTTGGTGAGGAGCGCGTGATCCACCCTGACGAGCGTGTCCTGAACCTTTTTGCTGGCGAGTTTTTTTACCGCCACCAGCAACTTCAGCACGACCCTTTGTCTTTGCTGTCTTCTTATAGAAACGGTAACGCTGACCTTCACACACAAAGTGAAGAACAGCCTCGTTCGCTTCTGCAGCAAAAAGTGCAGCAGGAGCTTCAACGTTTCCTTTTGATTTTCCGTTAATATCTACGATTGGTAAATTTAATGTTGCCATCTCATCACCTCGTTAGAGTTTGATCTCAACGTCGACGCCCGCAGAGAGGTCGAGTTTCATCAAAGAATCGATTGTTTGTTGATTGGGATCCAAAATGTCGATGAGTCTTTTGTGTGTTCGGATCTCAAACTGTTCGCGGCTTTTCTTGTCGATATGCGGACTACGTAAAACCGTGAAACGATTGATTGAAGTAGGCAAAGGAATAGGTCCGGATATGTCGGCTCCTGTTCTCTTTACCGTTTCAAGAATGGATGCGACAGCGGTATCTAAGATGCGGCTATCGTAAGCTTTTAATTTGATGCGTATTTTTTGTACTCTCATACAGTCAAAGTTCCTCTGCTGAAGATTTCTATTTTATTCACTTGTTTCTTTTGCAAACTATTTGCAAGAAACAAGCGGTTTTCATAGCGAATTCAGCTTCTCTTTCCTTCTTTCCTTTACCAGTTACACAAAGAACAAAGTAAACGTAAGGGGTTTTTATAGCCCCATTGAATGCAATTCATCAAGGCCAAAGGTTAAGAATTTTTAAGGAATTTTTTACGAACGCTTTTTGGGGCCTTAAAGAGTATTAGACTCCCCCTAGACCCTTGAGGCAAGCTTGTGTACAAAGTGAATACATCGCTTCACTCAAGCATCGCCCAGATAGCTCAGTGGTAGAGCACTTCCTTGGTAAGGAAGAGGTCGACAGTTCGATCCTGTTTCTGGGCTCCAGAATAAAACTTAAAAGTCAATAACTTATAACTTAAACCCATCACCCAAGAGAGCCTTAATAAAACTCTTAGAAGCCTTCACCTTGCTTATTGAGCCAATGATTGTTGACTCAAGGCTTTTCTTTCAAGCTTTTAGCAAGGTCTGGGTCGAAATCACGAATCGCATCAGAAAATGTCTCCCACTGCTGATGTGAGGGCTGTTCCCTAATGATGTTTTCTAAAACTTTTCGAACTCCACTTTTCTTACCCACTGCCTCATATTGTCCTGTTTCATTACGCATTTCATATAGCGCATCAAATGTTTGCTGATAGTAGCTCTTACCAGCTGCGGGTCTTTTTACGATCTTGCTAAAAGCTTTTTCAGCCTTCTCGTATGGATTCTTCTGATAGGAAAAACGTAGCTTAGTATTATGATCCATATTATCCCAACTTTGCGACAGATCTGGAACCAAGGGAAACTCACTTTTGTATCTTGCTACTTCCTCCTCCAGAAAAAGCTTCTCTCGCATTCGACCACCCAACGTAGCTTGCTTTTGATAATCAGAATTTACGACCGCTGTATCACTCGACTTAAGAAGCTTTTCTACAAACGCTTCAAACTTTTTTTGTTTTCCAACTTGTCCAATAACCGCTGGATCATTCAATAAGTCTGGGGAATTTCGAAATTTATTACTTAAAAAAGAATTCTCTGCAGTCTCTCCGCTTGTGATCGGACGAATATAAAGCTCCAAGTCTGCTTCAGTTATCTGTTTCCCTAAACGTTCTTCCAAATATTTATATATTTCTTTTTTTACATTCTCTGACCCGCTATCCAACAAACGAGCCATAACATCGTGCTCTTTTAATCCATGCTTGCTCACACCTTCAGCTATTCGAGCCCTTAACTGCTTAGCACTGTCATCCGACATTCGACGATCAGCCAGTATTGTTTTTACATAACTGTCTAATCCTGCCTTCGGTACCCCCGCTTCTCCTCGTGCTAAAAGATTTCTTCCAAGTTCTGCATCAAAATGTGAAACGGCTGAAGCTAAATCCAACCACTGCTGATGTGAGGGCTGTTCCCTAATGATGTTTTCTAAAACTTTTCGAACT
>JBAXJW010000014.1:0-13545 GCA_037137635.1 bacterium
CGTGCGAAAAAAATTGACGCAACATACAATAAACGAGCAGTCGTCAGTTTATAGACACTGTCAACGGTTTGAGAACTCTTGATACTCATTTAAATTAGATATTAGGGCAATACAGAGTCAAGAAAACGCGATGCATGAATTGTGTCGTGAACGATGTATTGACGGGGGGGTCCGTATGAAAACTGACGAAATTGTCGTCGCATTGGATTTTGGTTCCACAAAAATTACAACGGTTGTGGCATCTTTAAATTCTTCAGAAAATAATGAGAGAGGTGCTCATTATAAAATATTGGGTGTGGGTACTTCAAAGTCTGCAGGGTTAAAGAAAGGTTTTGTTTCAAACATTGATGAAACAGTAAATGCTTTATCTGAATCTATAGAAGAAGCGGAATCAAATTCAGGAGCAAAAATCACTTCTGCGGTGATTGGAATTTCTGGACCACATATTCAAGGACTCAATTCTTCAGGTGTTGCAGGAATTAAAGGAAGAGAAGTCACTCCGGTTGATGTGAAAAGAGTGATCGATTCCGCAAGCGCACTTGCGATTCCAAATGATCGCATGCCTTTGCATGTGATTCCTCAAGAATACAAAATTGATGGGCAAGACGAAATTCGTGATCCATTGGGTATGGTAGGTACGCGCTTAGAAGCAAAAGTTCATATTGTCACAGCTTCACGTTCTGCAATTCAAAATTTAATTCGCTGCTGTCATAAAGCAGGAATTCATTCCTCTGAAATCGTTCTTCAAAGTCTTGCAACTTCTGGTCTTCTTTTATCTCAAGACGAAAAAGAATTGGGTGTGGCCGTTATTGATATCGGAGGCGGAACGAGTGATTTTGCTATTTACTCAGCGGGGGCACTTGTTCATACAGGTGGAATTGCATTAGGTGGAACTCACTTAACTCAAGATCTTGCAATCGGACTTCGCACTCCACAAAATGAAGCTGAAAAATTGAAGATTGAAAAAGCTTGTGCGCTTAAGAGCTATATTGATGAAGGCGCAACGCTTGAGATTTTTCCTGTTGGGGGAGGTGCTCCTCGAATCATTCAGCAAAAACTTGTAGGCGAAATCGTCGAGCCTCGTCTTGAAGAGATTTTTAACTTTTTGAAAAAAGAAATCCTTCAAAGCGGATACCAAGATAAATTAGGCGCGGGACTCGTTTTAACAGGCGGAGCAACTATGCTCCCCGGAACTCAAGAGCTTGCAGAAAGAGTTTTTGATTTGCCGATTAAGCGATCTTTGCCAACAGCAATGGAAGGTTTAGATGCAAAGTTTGTTCATCCTTCTTACTCTTCAGTTTTGGGACTTGTTGAGTGGGTAAGTGTTCAAAAGCGCGGATCAAGAATGAAACGTAAAAGTACTAACAATGTGATGGAGCCAGTTTTGAATGCAGGTAAGCAAATCAAAAGTTGGTTTACGGATTTAGTTTAAAAAAACGGGGGGGACGTTATGGGATTTGAGCCAATTGAAGGGGAAGAAAATCAAGGATTAACAAATGAAGAGCATTCATCTTCACAGGAAATTACTGTAGGAGATATGGATGTTTTAGGCGCACAAATTAAAGTTGTGGGCATTGGGGGTGGTGGTTGTAATGCAATCAATGCCATGGTGAAAGCTGGACTTTCAGGAGTTGAATTTATTTCTGGAAATACAGATCGCCAAGCTCTTGCAAAAAGCTTAGCAACTCGTCGTATTCAACTTGGAATGGGACTTACAAAAGGATTGGGTGCAGGTGCAAATCCTGAAGTTGGTCGTCAAGCTGCTGAAGAAAGCCAAGCTGAAATTCGTAAATCTCTCGAGGGTGCTGACATGGTTTTCATCACTGCGGGGATGGGCGGCGGAACAGGAACGGGTGCTGCTCCTGTGATTGCAAGAATTGCAAAAGACATCGGTGCTTTAACTGTAGCCGTTGTGACAAAACCTTTTATCTTTGAAGCGCCTAGGCGAACACGTGTTGCTGAAAAGGGTCTTGCGACTCTTAAAGAAAATGTCGATACACTTATTCAAATTCCTAATCAAAGATTGCTTTCAATTATTGATAAGAAAACAAGCGTTTTAGAAGCTTTCTCAAGAGCCGATGAAGTTTTGTTGAACGCTGTTCAAGGTATCAGTGATTTGATCAACATTTCTGGACACATTAACCTCGACTTTGCAGACGTAAAAACTGTTATGCAAAATCGTGGATTAGCACTCATGGGAACAGGTGTTGCTGAAGGTGAAAATCGTTCAGTCACTGCGGCTCATTTAGCGATTTCAAGTCCGTTGTTAGAAGACATTTCTATTCGTGGAGCAACAGGGATTATCATCAATATCACTGGACCTGAGAACTTAACTCTTCATGAAATCAACGAAGCCGTAACGTTGATTACAGAAGAAGCAGATCGTGATGCAGAAGTGATTTTTGGAAGTGTTTTCAATAGCAAAATTGGTGACGCTGTTAAGGTAACTGTTATTGCGACTGGCTTTAATCAAAAAGATAAGAACAATGCTATGGGTGTTGCAAGTTCATACGTTCAGCCAATGGATTCTCAACAACCGATTGTTCAGCAAGCTACTCAACAAGTAATTCAGACTGTAGCAGCTCCCATTACTCAAAATGTTTTTCCAAAAATTGAAACAAAAATTGAAAATGGACCAGAAGCTTTCTTCACAGCGGATTATTCACAAGGGACAACAAATTTTGCTGCTCCTACAAGTGCTCCTCATGTTGAAGTAAAAGTTGAGGTGGCTCCTTTTCAAGAAATTACTCAGAGTTTTGAAGAGCCCACTCATCAGGCAGCTTCTCTTGAAGAAGAAGTTTTTGTGAAAAGCCCAGTTGTGGAAGCAGCTCCTCAAATTGAGAAAGTAGAAGTTGCGCCAGAGCCAGTAGTAGAAGTAAAAATTTCAAAATCTATGGATATTTTGCAACAAGCTCGCAAAATTGCTCAAGATCTTGGACTCCACACAAATAGCAATGAAGATCTCGAAATTCCTGCTTTTTTAAGACGTGGAAACGTTGAAAAAGGGAATCACTAATTTTTTAGAAAAGAATCTTTATTTTCTAAACTTGACAGCATGGGGCTCAGATTTAGTCTGGTCCCATGCTTAACTTTTTAAGGGAGCTCGTAGAGCTTTCTTCTGAAACAACTGATCGCATAGGTATTGAAGCTGTTCAAAAAAAACTCATTGAACGCTTACAACTCTTTCATCCGAAAATTTCTTGGATTGAATCTGAACATCCTGATTATTCTTCTTCTGTTTTAGCTTCATGGGGTGTTACAGGTAAGGCTGCTCTTCGCAAAGGAGTTTGTCTTGTCACTCACGCTGACACCGTTTATTCCACTCAAGATTTAAGATCTTTTGAAATTGATTCATCCAAGGGAATCGCTTTTGGAGGAGGAGTTGCCGATAATAAAGGTGGAATGGTAATCGCTTTGGGAGCTCTTGAAAAATTATTTTCCTCTGGAAAGTTGAATAAGCTTCAAAAGCCCCTTTATCTTTTTTCTTCTTCCTGTGAAGAAATGGGTTCGCCTGGATTCCAAAAATTCATCAAAGAATTGAGCTCTCAATTATGTTTTGTCTTAGGCATGGAACCTGCTTTGCCGGGCGGTAGTTTAATTCGAAAGCGAAGGGGAAATCGCTATTATAAATTTACCATTACCGGAAATTCTGTTCATACGGGCAGAGACGTTCAAGATTCAGCCAATCCTACTTTGGGTTTTGTAAAGCTTTATGAACTTATTCAAAAGTTATCCCTTGTTTATCCACATCTCAGCGTGAGTGTGAATGGTGTTGAAAGTACTCCTTTTAAATACAATATGAGCTCCGAAAAAATTTTTGTGACTATGGATATGCGCTTTGAGAATTACGACAATGCTCGATCTTTTCATTCAAGCTTAGAAGAAGGGCTAGGAAAGCTTCAATTTTTTTCTCCTAACAATAAAAATATGGGTTCTATCAAAATGGAATTAATAGATGATTGCCCTTCTTTTGAAAGTGAAGTGACCCAAGAGCTAAAGAAGGCTCAAGAAATTTATTCTAGTATTGAAGGAAATTCGGTACTTTTAGAGGCCGGTGGGGGAGCTTCTGATTGCTGCTATTTTGCTTCAAAAGATTTACAAATCATTGATGGGCTTGGTCCTCGAGGAGGCGCCATTCATTCCAAAGAAGAATTTATTGAAATGAAAAGCATTGAAGAAAGAGCGACGGCACTGGCTGATTATTTGGAATATTTGTTGAATTAGTTTGTTGCTAAAACTTCTCTTAAGATGGCATATTGCTTGCTTTAAAAAGCTATGAGGTTTTAAAAGCCTCAGCAGGAACGCTTAAAGGTGTTCATGGTAAGAAGATGAAGAAACTTAAAGGGCAGAATTCTTTTACATACTGGGCAATTTTTGTCCTTTTTAATATAAGTCTCTTTTCTTGCGCCCAAAAAAACGCTCAAACTAAGGAATTAAAAGAGCAGGATCAAGCTCTTGAGCAAACTCCGGTTTTGAAGGCTTCAACAGAGATTATTCCTCGAGTGATCTTATTAAACCCTCCAGCTCCGACTCCTGTAGAAAAAGCTGAAGTAATTGAAGAAACTCCGCCACCAAAGGCCATTCCTGTTCATCCTCAAGAAGTTCGACCAACTCCCGTTGTCCCTGTTGCTCCAGCTCCGGTTGTTCCTGCCCTTATCCCTCCCGCTCCCATCGTTTCTCCTACTCCTATTGTCCCTGCACCTGTTATTCCCACGCCTTCAAAAACTCGCCCTCCGCAATTTATTATGTTTGCGTTTGATAACTGTACGGAAACTGAGCGCTGGAAAGACCTTGCTTCCTTTTCTAAACAGATGCGGGAATTAGATAAAAATATTGAATTCACTTTCTTTTTAAGTGGAGTCAATTTTATTCCTGATCAAAAAAGAAAGTTTTATAAAGGTCCCCTTCACGCACAAGGAGCTTCCAATATTGGCTTTGGTGGATCTTTTGAAGATGTCGAAACAAGAACGGCCTATGTTCATAAATTATATTCTGAGGGGCACGAGCTTGCTTCACATGCCGTTGGACATTTTAGCGGAACTCAGTGGAGCAAAGAAGACTGGGTAGAAGAGCTTCTCAATTTTAAAAAAATATTTACGGATAATTTTTTATCCTTTGGATATAAAGATGCTTCAAAAATTGCATCAAGCATAGTGGGTTTCAGAGCTCCTTATTTAGATAAAAGTGCAGGGCTTTTTCCAGCTCTCAAGAGCTTAGGTTATCGATACGATACAAGTGATTCAGCAGATTATAGACTCTGGCCTAAAAAGAACGCTTATGGATTATGGCAATTTCCTTTATTTGAACTGACCATTGTGGGGAATGGAAATAAGTCTATTTCTATGGATTACAACTTTTTTGTGAATCAAAGCAAAGACAGAAAAAATCCAGAAAATGATCCAGAAAATGAAGATAAGTTTGCCGATGAAATGATGCAAACATATATGAAGTATTTCAAAGCAAATTATTTTGGAAATCGTGCTCCTTTAAGTATTGGACATCACTTTTTTCCTTATCAAAGAGGCGTTTACAATCGCGTTTTAAAACAATTTGCGAAAAGAGTTTGTGGTTTGGCCGAAGTTAAATGTGTGAAATACACAAGCCTTGCAAATTATCTTGATTCTTTGCCATCAGGCTTAAAAGAAGATTATCAGGCAGCTCGTTTTCAAAGACTTTCTGAATATCTAATTCCTTAACTCTAACCACCCGCCGCTTCTTTTTTGCTCACGCTTGATGGCATGGGCAAATCAGAATGAGAAAAGGCTGGATGAATATGTTTTGAAAGAGTCATAAATCTTTTAGACAAATCTAAGTAATGAGTCAGTTCTTTTAAGGACATGTCGACAGGAGATCCAATCATTTTTCGGGACAACTGATCCAGAATAAGTGCGGCTCTAAAGATTTCACGACGTAAAGTTTGAGACTTAACTTCGATCACACTTGCCCAAACTGCGACATGAAAGAAACCAGGGCTTTGAGATCTTGGTCTATTTAAAATTGAATCAAACGAGTCTTTGAGTTTTTTATTTTCTTCTTCACTGAAAATACCAAAAATATTTTCAATTTGTTGTGGATGTTTTAGGAGAGAACTAAAAAGAGTGAGGCTTTCTTCCCACTCAAGTGAAGCAACGTGTTTCCAGTAGTCTTCGGCTTTGCGTGAAAGAGCCCACAGCTGACTCAGGCAATCTAGTAAGAGTTCTCGTTGTTTGTTGTTCATTTGTCTTCCTTTTGTGAGGCATTCAATGCCCAAGCGGGTTCTCGAATAGCTTTCACCCATTCGCAGAAATGCTCACGAAATCGTCTATCGAAGAGCAAAGTTTTTTCGAATTTTTCTTTTTCTTCCTCTTTAACTCCTTCGAGAAGCCATCGAATAAGAACTGAATCCATATCGTGGGATTCAAAATCAAGAGTAATTTGTTTAGCCTGTTTCATGCCGACTCCTTCGCCTTGATGTAGCCTGCGCTTAGGATTTCTTTTGCAGCATGGATAGCTTGATCAATTTTGTTTGCTTGAATTCCTAAGAGTTTAGAAATTTCATCAGGCAATAGACCTTCAAGGTGAAGTTGGTAAGGGAGTTGTAGCGGCTCTGGAAGAGAAAATGTAATAAAAGAAAAGGCTTCCAAAAAAGGCCCGGTGAGAGCGTTTTCAAGAGGAGCTCCCTCCATGTCTAGGAGGCTTTTTTGTCCTGAATAACTCACTTCACCTTTGATGCCCTTGGGATATTCAGCACGTCGAAACCTGTAATAAGATCTAAAGATTTGAAAAGGCAAAGACCATGGTCCTTTGCTTTTTTTAGACCAGGAATTTTCACATTTTTCCCATTCTCCATGGGTTCTCATCCATTCACAAAATTGCATTGCAATAGGACGCATTTTTTCAGTAGATATAGCCACTCCCCACCTATGAGAACGTGAAAAGTGGAGGGATCTGAGTGCAGCAAAAACAATCCCTGGGATTTTTTCCAAAATATAATTTGAGGACCATTGATGACTGGCAAGATCTTTTAGCAAAGATCGATCGTCTCTTTGCATGAATGAATGCCAAGGACATTGTTTAGAATAAGAGCCCATAATTCATTCTTTCGGCGTAATTAACGATCATTAAAGATGAAAACTTTATTTGGAACCTTAACCCAAAGTTAACAATTGTGAATTCATTCAAAGAGCGCTTGAATAAGGCCTATGTTGTTGAGCCTTTTTTTAATTTTAGGGGGGTGCCTTCTTGGCGCTCTTTTTGCGTATTTTTTAATCAATCAAAAGCATGCAAAATATGTGCTTGAAGCTGAAAAAGAAAAAACTCTTTTAAGTGCTCAAGTTGAATCTATTAAGAGTGAAGCGGCTTTAAAAGAAAAGCTCTTTCAAGAAAAGTTTGAGCTTTTTGCAAATGATTTGATGAAAAAAAGTCAGCAAAACTTAGAAGTTTCTTCCTCTAAAAGTTTTGAAAATATTTTAAAACCTCTAAAAGAAAAATTAAAAGATTTTGAAAATAAAGTTGAAAGTGTTTATCAAGCAGAAGCCCGTGAAAGGTTTAATTTGAAAAAAGAAATTGAACGCATGGCTTTTACAAGCGACAACCTAGGAAAAGCTCTTCGTGGAGATTTTAAAACTCAAGGCATTTGGGGTGAGGTGATTCTTGAAAAGGTTTTGGAAGCTTCAGGTTTGCGAGAAGGGCACGAATATTCGACTCAAGGAAGAGATCTTCAGCTTAAGAACGAAGAAGGCGCTCGCTTTAAGCCCGATGTGATTATTCAATTACCTGAGAACAGACATTTGATTATTGATAGCAAAGTGAGTCTTTCTGCTTTTGAAAAATGGGTGAATACATCTGATCAAAACGAAAAAGCATTGGCTTTAAAAAGTTTTGCTTCGGCAGTTCGAATGCATGTTCAGGGCTTGGGAGATAAGCATTATCAAAACTTAAAAAATCTTCGCTCTCCTGATTTTGTTTTTCTTTTCTTTCCAATTGAAACAGCTTTAATTGCTTTGTACGAAAATGATCCAAATCTTTTTCAACAAGCTTGGAATCGAAAAGTTGTTTTAGTAGGCCCTTCAACTCTTTTACCAACTTTAAAAACTGTAGAGTCTATTTGGAAAAATGAAAAACAAAATCAAAATGCTCTAGAGATTGCTCGTAGTGGAGGGCTTCTTTATGACAAGTTTGTTTTATTTTGTGAAGATTTAATGTCTATTGGAAAGTCTCTTCAAAGTGCTCAAGGGTCCTATGATGAAGCCATAAAAAAACTTCGTGATGGAAAGGGAAATTTATTGCGCCAATCAGAGCGCTTGAAAGAATTTGGGGTTCGTTCTCAAAAGCAAATTCCTAAAGAGCTTGAAATTTTTGAGCCCTCCATCCAAAAAAATCTTGAGATTGAATAAGGCTTAAGGGATTAAAAGAACTGCATCAATTGGGAGGACTTTACTGGCACTTATTCTTTTTTGCACTCGAAAGCCCGTCTTGGCGCAAAGCTCCTCAAGATTAAGTTTCATACTAAAACCCAGCTTATGTGCAAGGGGTTCCATGAGATGCGCGAGGTATTCGGCTTTTGGAAAATTATTAACAAGCAAAACGCGCCCTGTTTTTTTTACAACGCGTTTCATCTCTAATATGGCAGGAATGGGGTTGGAGGTGGCGCTTAGAAAATGGGCGCTAATCACTAAATCAAAGCTTTCATCAGGAAAGCTGAGCTTTGAGGCGTCCATTTTAAGCAATTCATAGTTAAGGCCCAGCTTCTTTTCGTTTTTAAGGGCTTGAGCGAGCATCTTTTCTGAAAGATCGACGCCTACGAAGTCAATTTCAGGAGGTAGATGGCGAAAAGTAAGCCCTGTCCCTACCCCTACTTCAAGGACCCTTTCGCCTTTTTGAATGTTAGCAAATTCAATGGCTTTTTTGCGGGCTCCCTCTAAAGAGGGGCCTATAGTCCAATTATAAACGGGCGCTATCTTATCATAGAGGCTTTCAAGGATACCTGACATGTTTTCTCTCCCACGTAATCACTCGATATTTTTGCTGCAGGGTTGCAGTTTTTCGTCTATATATTTAATTCGACGAAAAAAGCTGCCCCTCTGAAGGCTCTTTTTTAGTTTACGCATCCATAGCTCAATTGGATAGAGCATCAGACTACGAATCTGAAGGTTGTTGGTTCGATCCCAGCTGGATGCGCCATTTTTAACCCCCGAATTCTCTAATGCATAACAAAATCTAGGCTTTTAAGAGCTTCTTCATAAAAGAGGTTCGCAATCAGTTGAGCTTCATTTTTTCCAGGATGGAAGGCATCGTGAGGGCTGAGATCATCGCAAGAGAGTTGATTGATGTCTTGAGGTTTGTAAGAAAAGCGAATCTCAATGTTGGGAGTCAGTTCACAATAAGAGTTTAATTCACGAATAGTATTTTCCATGATTTGGTTGGTTTCTTTATTAAGTCGATAAGCGTCTTCGCGATTTTCTTTCAAAACGAGTTTAAAATCTTTTGAAACATTTTCAAAAGAATCAAACAATGAAGAATCAAGTTTTTTTCGAGCTTCGCATTCGTCTCGTGCTTTAAAAGCGCTTTCAAAAGAACCGAGTGAAAACACAATGATTGATTTTTTTCTTTTAGATTCTTGAGCGCTTAATGAGAAAACAAGTTTTTGAATTTGTTTTTTAAATTCAGTTTCAAATTCGTGAAGAAGTTTTTTTTCTGAGAATCCTTTTGTGTAGAGGTTCACGTCGTTGTGGCCTAACCAGACAAAAGTTAAATCTGGAGGAATTGCTAGAGAGTTTATGATTTCGACTTGTTCTCGAAGACTTCGTATTCCAAGAGTCTCATAAAGGAGACTTGGTTTAGGAGGGTTAATGACCATTGATCCTGGTGCTCCTACGTTCATGGCGAGTGTTGGAGTGATTTTAGAAAATTTCTCAAAGACGCTCTCTATAGATTGAATCTCGGGATCTATGTCGATAAAAGCATGTTTTCTTTCGAGTGTTAGGAATTGTTTAAGCTTACAAGGTAAGTCACAGTTATAGAAATTTTGGAGAAGGCTATCTCCGATTGCAATAATTTTTAGAAGCCTATGGGGATCGGTGTATTCGTAGCCGGGGGTTGTTGTGAGCTGATAGTTGATTGTCTTTGGAGGAATAGGAATCGGTTTAAATATGTTTTGAATTGCGAAAGGAGAATCAAAGCTTTTTGAATACAAAACATTTGTGCATAAGAAAGCAAAATAGAGAAGTATTTTAAAAACCCAAAGTTTAATGAAATCCTTTTTAACCATCGAACCCCTCAATTAATGGTTTAACGAGCAAGGGTCTTCAAGTCGTCTTTTTTTTACTTAATTCGTATTTTCAAGAAAGTGTTCGTGAAGTGATTGAAGGATTTTTTGATCGGCATCTAGCTTTTTTGTAATGAGAACAAGATAAAGATTTGTCCAATCATATCCTTCGATTTCAACGCCAAAGCTCTTGAGTATTTTTTCTGCTTCTTGAAGCAGTGTTTTTTTTTGGAGAAGACCTGTTCCAACAAGTGTAAAAGATTGATATCCCGCTCCATTTAAAAGTTTTTTTTCTAAACCCTCTTGTGGTTTTAGGTTTTTCTCGTAAGAATAAAAAAAAGTTTTCAAAATACCAGCTGGAAACTCAATACGATTTTCAAAATAAGAAGGCATAAAACAGTCCTCTATTTCGAGAGGACTGTCCTTACATGGCAATGCACATTTGTCTGTGGTTAACTTTTTTAAGCCCTTTTTTAGGTTTAATGTAAACACTTGAAATAATTGATTTTTTGCGTCAACTTCCCCCTCTAAAAGGCCCGGACTCCACTGTGGATTAAATGTGGATAACATTTGAACTTGAAGGTGCTGCTTTGCGGCTATTTTGGCTGCTCGAGAGTGTAAGACCTTGGCTCCAAAGTAGGAAGATAAAAAGCCGATCTCCCAAGGAATTTTTTCATATCTGAGAGCATTTTTCACAACTTTAGGATCCGCTGAATAATACGCATCCACATCTGAATAAATATACGCGGAAGATGATTGAAGAAAATGTGCAAGAGCAAGCGCGGTTGTATCACTTCCTCCGCGACCTAAGGTTGTGATTTCTTTTTCTCGGCTGACACCTTGAAAGCCCGCAACGATTACAACTTTTTTTTCTTCTAGATTTTTTAAAATTCGCTCACCCTTAATTTCAAGAATCTCAGCCTCCCCGTGGCTTTCGGTTGTAATAATTCCACTTTGAGAGCCTGTGAGAGAAACGGCTTCGATGCCCAAATCTCGAATGGCCATGGAGACAAGCGACATGGAGATTCTTTCGCCAACGCTTACGAGCATGTCGACTTCGCGTGAATGTTTAAGGGGAGCTTGGGGGCTTACTTTTTTTGCAAGTTGGATGAGCTCATCAGTGCTTTTTCCCATTGCACTCACAACGACGACAACTTTTTTGCATGCGTGATAATGATCCGCGATGATTTGGGCAACTTTATGAATGAGTTCGGGACTTGCGAGTGAAGATCCACCAAACTTTAAAACTCTTATGTCTGACAAGCAGACTCAATCTAGCAAATCTTTTGGGATATTCTCAAAATTATCTGTAAAGAAGATATTTCTTTTGAGTTTTAAGCCAAGACTTTTCGTCTTGCAGCAAAAGTCCTTCTAGATCAGCAGGTTTTGAGGAGGGATCGTCTACCCATTCTCTTACAAGGCTTGTTCCGCAAATGAGGTCAAAAGAAATGCGATCTCTTTCGTATTCGTAATAAGAACGATTCCAGATTTCTCTTTCAGGATTCAGTTTACGAAGAGCTTTAAGGGCTAAGCAGACAAGGCGAAAGGGTTTAAATTTTTGGGGATTAAAGTTTTGATAATCCGTGTGAATTTGAAAACCTGAGCAAAGTTGTTTGGCGTGCTTTTGAAAAGTGGGTTCAAAGTAACAAGCACGGAGCTGGCATCCTTCCATCCATTTTTTATTTATTTTTTCCATTTCCTTTAGGAGCTTTTCTCCGTCGATATCAGGAGCTCCTATGATTTCAAGGGGACGGGTTGTTCCCCTTCCCTCGGATAAAAGAGTTCCTTCAATCAAAACAGTTCCGGGAAAAGCTCGAACAGAAGAAAGTCTGGGGATATTTGGACTTGGATTCACCCAAGGAAATTCAAGAGAGGGCCAGCCCCACCCCGGTTTTTGATGGGCTTTGTAATTTTGCATTTTAAAAACTTTGGTTTTGACTTTGAAGGAATGTTTTTCCTTAAAATACTCTGTGAGTTCACCCAAAGTTAATCCGTGTCGAAGAATAAGACCTTCGCTACACCCAACAAAAGAAATCATCTTTGGATCTAAGCAAAAGCCTTCGATACTTCTTCCGGCGGGATTAGGTCTGTCAAGAATCCATATTTCTTTTTGAGTATTGTGAAAGGCTTCGAGCATGTAAAAAAGTGTCGTGATGAAAGTATAAATTCTTGTGCCAACGTCTTGGAGGTCGACTAATAAGACGTCAACTTTTTCGATCATTTCTTTTGTGGGTCTGCGGGTTTTTCCGTAAAGACTGTAGACCGGAATGCCAAGTACGGGGTCTATGATGTCTGGGCTTTCTTCCATGTTGTCTTGTTTTTCGCCGCGAATTCCATGTTGAGGTCCAAAAGCGCAAACTAAATTTTCTTTCAGAATTTTTTTAAAAACAGTTGAGGAGTGAGCAAGGTTTTTATTGACGCTCGCTGGGTGAGCTAAAAGTGCGACCCGTTTTTTTTTAAGTTCGCTCAGAGCTTTTGAATTTTCAAGAACTTCACTGCCAAGTTTCATAACCTAAAGTTTAAATTTGACTGAGCAACTCCACAATATGCTTAGTCAAGAATCTTCATGATTGATCAAATTTGTACAAAAAATATACTGTTCAAGTAAGTCTTGAGTGTCTTGCTTTTTGATCACAATTAAATTTCTAAAATTTTTTATATTTTTTTCTTATAACCCTAAAGTTACAGAGGCTTTGGGACGAAGAAAGCTTCGAATGAGAAATTTATCTATGAAAAATTTATTATTGAAGATGAAGAGATATACTTCTGGAACTGCACTTTCTTTTGTTTTGCTCTCTGGCTTGGTGGCTTGTTCTTCAAAACATGGCGCAGTTGATGCTGCTATTAGTGGAGAAGTCAGCGCAAGGGACTCTCAAGAGGATGCAAGTCTTGTTTTGGGCGATGCAAGTGCAGACACTTCTTCGCAAGACAATCTAGAAGCAACATCCGATCAAGCAAGTGGATCTGATGTTATGAATTCTCTTCCTGTAAAAGATTCAGGAGTTCATCATCAAGTGAAAATTCAAAAAGGTGATAAAGAAGCAGTGAAAGTTTGGCGTGGACAACTTCACACTCAATATACTTCTGATATGAAGGAGTGGAAGGTTGCTCGTGGAGAGTCACTCTCTTTAATTGCAGACGGGGTTTTTGGAAAAGCAAACTCATTAAAAAAACTTCTTGATCTAAATCCTGAAATTGAAGATCCAAACGTATTGGTGGTTGGTCAAATATTAAGACTTCCAGTTTCTGAGGAATCTGCTCAGGTTGCAGATCTTTCAAAAGTTTCTCCTCAAAAAGAA